>CALMBE010000369.1 GCA_937860165.1 uncultured Planctomycetaceae bacterium | reverse complement strand
CACCGGCAAGGAAATCGTGGCCCGTTCGATTCATTACCTCAGCCGTCGCAGGGAACAACCTTTTATCGCCGTCAACTGCGCCGCACTCACCGAAACTTTGCTCGAAAGTGAGCTTTTCGGCCACGAGAAAGGAGCTTTTACTGATGCCCACGAGCGTCGACCCGGCAAGTTTGAACTAGCTTCTGGGGGAACTCTGTTTCTCGACGAAATCGGCGACATGAGCCTCAGCGGCCAAGCCAAACTGCTGCGAGTGCTGGAAGACAAAATCGTCGTGCGCGTGGGAGGTTCGCAGCCGATTCACACGGAAGTCCGCATCCTTGCCGCCACGAATCAGGACCTCGGGAAAATGGTCCGCGAAAAACGCTTCCGCGAAGACCTCTATTTCCGACTTAACGTGGTGAGCTTAAAGCTACCTCCCCTGCGGGAACGGGGAGATGACGTGCTCCTGCTCTCGGAACATTTTTTCGAGGGCTTTTGCCGCAATATGGGACGCAGCAAACCGACTTTCTCCCCCGCGGCAAAGAAGAAATTACTGGAACATGCTTGGCCAGGAAATATCCGCGAGCTGCGCAATCTCACTGAAAGATTGGCGTATCTCACGTCGGGCGACCGAATCGAAGCAGAAGACCTAGCGTTTATCGACGCTGGCGGCGGAGCCGATGCCTTCAGTTTTGACCTCAATTCGTCTCTTGCCGATGCCACACGTGAGTTTCAACAAAAGTACATCAAACAAGTCATCGACAGTGCTGCCGGAAACATGAGCAAGGCCGCGAAACGACTCGGTCTGCACCGCTCGAACCTGTACCGCAAGATTCGCCAACTCGAAATGGGAATCGTTGAAGAGGAGGAGGAAGTAGAAGGGGAAGATTCTTAGAGCTTATCCAAATACCGTAGGACGGTCTCTTAGGCCGTCCGGAGGTTGAATGGTTTCACGAAAATTCTTGGTGTACGGCCCAGGGGACCGTCCTACGTAGGGGTTCTTGGATAGGCTCTTAATCGGCTTTCTTCTCCGAGTGCCCCAAATCCATTTCGGGAGCGATCTGGTCGCGGACCAGTTGTTTGAGCTCTTTGATCTCGGGAAAACGCCCTTCGCTCGCCCGAGACCAAATGAGTTGGTCATCGACCCGCACTTCGAATACACCCCCCGTGCCAGGTCGCAACGCCACTTCGGCCAACACTTCGTCGAATGTCGTCAACAATTCCTGAGCCATCCAGGCCCCCCGTAGCAGCCAACGGCATTGCCGACAGTAGTGAATCTCGACTCGATGTTCTGCCATGCCGACCAACTCACTCATAGGTACACAGATAAGCAGTTTCTTCGCCAACCTGCAACTGAAACTTTTCGTTTGCGGCAACCACAAATGACTTCCCTGCTGGGAAAGCTTGCCAATTGTCGCTGCCGGGAAGTTTCACGGTCAACTGGCCGCTGACGACCGTGATGGTCTCTTTCTGTGAGGTTCCGAATTCATAATCACCGACGGCCATCACTCCCACCGTGGCGGGCAGGGTCTTCGTTTGAAACGCAATCGACTTCACTTTTCCCTCGAAGTATTCATTGACTTTGAACATGGAATGTCTCTATTGAACAAGGGCTAGAGGTGGATGCTGATCGCTCCGATTTTAATGTGTGCTAGGCGACTCCGTCTAGCGTGTGATTTGTCCGGGGCCCGTGGTCAGTAATATCTGCTAAGCCGCGAGCGGCGGGAAATTCACTTACCTCTGACCTCTGACGTTCCACCTTCCCCTCCATGAATACCATTCCCCTCCTGAACCTGGCAATTTCTTTTATCCCCGTGGCCATCGTGGTGGCGATCTTGCACCGCTGGCAAATTACCACGAAAACCACGCTGATCGCCATCGCGCGAATGCTCGTGCAACTTTTGGGGGTAGGTTATGTGCTGGCCTATGTGTTCGAGTCGCAGCAATGGGCGATGGTCATGGCGGTCGTGGCCGTGATGATCTCGGCCGCAAGTTGGATCGCCTTGGGTCCCGTGGCTACACATCGTAGCGGCATGTATTTCAAAGCTGTGTTGGCGATTGGCTTGGGAGGGATCGTGACCTTACTCTTGGTCACGCAGGGAGTCCTGAATTGCGACCCCTGGTTCGCCCCCCGCGAAGTGATCCCACTGGCTGGCATGATTTTCGCTAATTCTATGAATACACTGAGCATCGCCGCCGAACGGTTCTTAGCCGAATGCGAGCAAGGGGTCAGCTATGAGCTAGCCCGCCAACGGGGGATGACCGCCGCGCTGATCCCCCTCACCAATTCGCTGCTGGCCGTCGGAATCGTATCGCTCCCCGGCATGATGACCGGTCAGATCCTCGCCGGGCAGTCCCCCCTGGTGGCAGCCCGCTATCAGATCATGGTGATGAGCATGGTCTTCGGCTCGGGAGGGATTTCCGCCGCGAGTTTCCTAGCGATGTTGCGCGGGGTAGTCGTAAGTCGTAAGTCGTAAGTTGTAAGTTGCGATCCTTAGCCGCGGTTCAATGAACCGCAGGGGGCCTCCCGACGCCTCAGGCCGAACAAACTTGCCAGGGCCATAGATAATAATACCCCACCACTCGGCTCGGGGACACCGAGCTCTTCCGTGGACAAGGCAATAACTCCACCAGCCAAGCCGGCTCCTCTTCCACCGCGTGGGATCGCCCCATTGGTATCGACATATGGGTTAAAGCTCGTAACTCCATCGTAAATCAAGCCGTCTGGCAAATAACTAAAGTCGTAACACTTCAGACGGCTGAAGTGTTACCGGATTATCAATTGATAATCTGAAATCCTTGGAATTCTTCGTGACCTTCGTGCCTTAGTGGTTCAATCCTTTCCCCCCGCCACTCAAGCGGGTTTCTGCATCACCCACCGCACGAGCATTCCGCGGCCTTCGTCGAAATACTTCCACGATGCCGCGAAGAACGTAATGTAACGGTTGTAGGTTTGGACATCCACGAGCTCGAGTGCCCGTTTGCGGTTGGCTACTAAATTGTCGAACCACGCTCGCAACGTGGGGCGGTAGTCGTGGATCGAACGAGCCGTGATGCGGAAGCCAGCCCCTTCAAAGGCTTTCATGTTGTCGACATAGGCACTGCCGATCGAACCGGGGAAGTACAGCTGCGAACAGATGGCAGTAGCGAAGAGTTCCGGCGTGACCCGACAAAAATAGTGATGCACTGCCCGGCCGCCGGGCTTGAGTGCATCGAACACTTTTTTAGCAAGTGGTGCGATCTCGTGAGGCCGCACATGTTCCCAAGCCCCGATCGAGTAAATCACATCGTAAGCTTGGGGCTGGTACTGGCGGGTGATAAAATTATCGAATTCCACCTGAAAACCATTTCGCTCTTTGTTGAACTTTACCTGCTCCTGGGAGAGCGTGATCCCTGAAAGGTTCTCCTTATCGCCCGTGTGCTCGTAGATGCGCTTAAGCATCGCCCCCCAGCCGCAACCGAGCTCGAGTATTTTTTCCCCCGGCTTAGGATCGATCAAACCCAGGATGTGATCGGCTTTGTGTTGCTGGGCCTGTTCCAGGGTGTCGTCGCTCCGCTTGAAATCGGCACAGGTGTAGAACATGTACTTCTTATCGAGAAACAATTCATAGAATTCGTTCGACACGTCGTAGTGCGCCGAAATCCCCAGCAGATGATCTTGCCTGAGTTTCGCCTGTAACAACCACCACCGCAGGGGCCGCAGCGGCCAATGATCTCGGACAAAACCGATCACCGGCGGGACAGAACCCGTGATCTCGCGCCAAGCTCTCTCTTCGTCCAAGGGCTGAGGTGAACGAATCAGGAAGTTGAGATAAGCGTAGGAAATGCCGTAGGGCAGGGCCTCGCACGGAAACAACAAACTTCGGCCTAAGAGATTCACGGGGCAATGCCTTTCGGGAAAAAACAGTGTTCGGCCAGGCCCCATGATAGCTTCCTCTCATTTGGGTGCAATTGTCGCCAGGAGAACTTTCCCCTCCGCAATTGTCGAACCAAGTCTGGATTTCCGCCACTAGCCTGACTAAATTGGCGTAATCCTCTCGAGTTCTCACTCCCCAGATTCGCAAGTAAGGGTTTCCACGATGATTCACCCTAAGAATGTGCTTGGCACTGAACTTCAGTCCTGCTCGTTTGCCCCGCTTACAGGATTCTATCGCGACGGTTGCTGCCGAACCGGCCGCGACGACCTGGGACTCCACACGGTTTGCACCCAGGTCACGGAAGAGTTTTTGGAGTTTTCCCAACTACTGGGCAACGACCTCAGCACACCTAATCCGCAATACGGTTTCCCAGGATTGGTGCCCGGGGATCGATGGTGTCTCTGCGCACCGCGGTGGAAGGAAGCGCTCGAGGCTGGCAAAGCCCCGGCTGTCGTGTTGGAAGCGACTCATATTTCGACGCTGGAATTTGTAGACCTCGAAGATCTCCAGGCCCATTCGGTTGAAACCCTAGCTTGATAGTTTTTACGCATGGCTCAAAAATAACTTCCCCATTTCAATAAAACCACAGAGCCACGGAGAACACTGAGAAAAGAAGGGTGTAACTCGTAAGTCGTAGGTCGTAAGTGAATTCCAAGGCACTGGATTCCCGTCTGCGCGGGAATGACTGAAATCTTCCCCAGCCACTAGCCACATACCACTTATCTCCTCCGTGACCTCCGTGGCTCCGTGGTATAATTACTCCCTGCCTGCACTAAGCGAAAAATGCCGAAGTTATTTTTGAATTGTTCCTTAGACTTGCCCTCCCTCAGGAGTACCCGACATGGTTGATTTGAGCGATTTGTGGCTCCCCATTTTACTTTCGAGTGTGGCGCTTTTTTTTGCCAGCTTCTTGGCCTGGACGGTGTTGCCGCATCACAAGCGGGATTGGTTGCGACTACCCGACCAAGAAAAATTTTCAGGTGCGATTCGAGGGTTGGCCTTGCCGCCTGGGAACTATTGCTTTCCCCATGCCCGCGATAACCAAGAAATGGGCAGCCCCGAGTTCCAAGAAAAAATGAAGCAAGGCCCCGCGGGCACGATCCAAATCTGGGGTGGCGCACCGAGCATGGGGAAAAACTTGGTGTTTCAATTCCTGTTTTTTTTGAATGTGAGTTTCTACCTCGCGTATTTAGCAACCTTGGGCCCCAAGATCGATGCCGACTTCATGACCGTGTTTCGCTTTGTCGGTACCGCTGGAATCCTGGCCTACTCGGTCGCGTCCGTGCCGAGCGCCATTTGGTTCAAGACGAAACTCCACGGATATCTGCTCGACGGAATCGCTTACGGCTTGATCACAGGCGCAATCTTTGCCGCTTGCTGGCCGAAGGGTCCGTCGCTATGAGATTTGGAACTTCTGGCGTTCCAGACTACAAGCGGAACTTCGCTTGTCTGATGCTCGTGTACTTGGCATGGATTCCGTTAACCGCACGCGCAGCCGAGCCGCGGGTGTTAGTCGTGGGCTGCCAACTCCACCAAATCGCACATGAACCGGAAATTGTTACCCCCATCGGCGTGGCTTTCGATCAGCGAGGCCGATTGCTGGTGGTCGAATCACACACCCACCAGCGGCCTGAAAACTACAAGGGGCCCAGTGGCGATAGGCTGCGCATGCTCAGCGATTCCGATGGCGATGGTACATTGGACTCCTGGAGTACCTTCGCCGAGGGTTTTCGACACGCGATGAATGTAGCCGTCCGTGGCGATGGTGGCGTGTACTTGGTAACGCGCAGTCATGTCCTTTTGCTGCGTGATCTGGACAACGATGGTTCCGCGGAAGTCAACCAGGAGCTGATCCATTTGCAGACCGAAATCGATTATCCCCACAACGCGCTGAGCGGGATTTATGTCGACGGCGAGACGCTCTACTTGGGGGTCGGCGAGAACTTTGGGGGTGATTATGAGCTTGTTGGCAGTGATGGTCGAAAAATCCCGAACCACGGCGGCATCGGGACCGTTTACTCCTGTAAGACCGATGGTTCGCAGCTCGAACGACTCGCCGAAGGGTTTTGGAATCCATTTTCGTTGTGTCTGGCGGAGGGTGAACTATTCACCGTTGATAACGATCCCGACGCGAGCCCGCCGTGCCGCCTGATCCATGCGATCGCCACAGGAGATTATGGTTTTCGCTTCGAGTACGGCAGGGCAGGGGTCCACCCCCTCCATTCTTGGAACGGCGAATACCCAGGGACTCTGCCGATGATCTGTGGTACGGGCGAAGCCCCCACGGCGATTGTGTTTCATCGCGGATACTTATGGGTTACCAGTTGGGGCGATCACCGCATCGAGCGGTATCAACTCACTCCGGATTCCAAAGGGCGATACACCGCGAAGCGAACCGTCGTCGTTCAAGGAGACGACGATTTCCGTCCCACCGGGATGGCAGTCGGCCCCGATGGCTCGCTCTATTTCTCCGATTGGGTAAACCGCAGTTACCCCGTGCATGGCCAAGGCCGTCTGTGGCGATTGGAATTGGCCGATGAAATGCGAACTGATTTTCTGCCAGCGGACGACGTTCAAGTCCCCGCCGTCCGGCCAAACCTTGCGGATCTGCACGCCCTGCGCTGGGAAGGTTCCACCCCACCTGCCGCGTTAGAGGAACTGCTTTCCAACTCTCTGAAAAGTACTGATCCCGACGTTCGGTTGTATGCGGTTCGCTGGATTGCCGAAGCGCGGATCGTGGACCTTGTGGAACAAGTGGAAGCACTACTCGCAGCAATCCCACCCTCTGAACAGTATTATCTCGCCGCCTTGGGAGCGGTCGATTGGTTACGGGGAGATAACACGCAACGTGCCAGCGGAATCACCGATGGACTGCTGATGCGAGAACTTCGCAATAGTCAGCGAAGTCCAGAGACCAAAGCCCTCGCTCTTTCATTGATTTCGCCTGATTACCTAGATCTCACACTCGAGCACTTGGGCGAATTTCTCAAGTCAGAAAACGAATCCCTGCGAGTCGAAGCCGTTCGCACGCTGGCCTTGCGGACCGATGCCGAGCGACTGCCGACCTTGGCCACAATTGCTGATGACGCTTCGCAGCCCTCCCAAGCCCGGGTAGAAGCACTTGTCGGCCTGGCTGCGGAGGTGCCACAATATCAGGCCTTATTCGATAAGTTTACGTCAGGCCCTGATCCCCTCTTGCAGCAGGAAGCCCTGCGAAACCTGCGGTTGAGCGGACTGGCGGAGGCCCCGGCGGAAGAAAAGCCTGCGGCAGAAGACCTTGAATCTTGGTCGCGGCTCTTGGCAGTTGAAGGAGATGCGGAATCAGGTCGGCGATTGTTTTTCAGCCCCGTGGGACCTCGATGTGGAGTTTGCCACCGTTATCACGGTCGCGGCGGAAACGTCGGTCCCGATCTAACTCGAATCGCGCGGCAAAATTCGCGTGAGCGGGTAATCGCTTCGATCTTGGCCCCCAGTCGGGAAGTCGCTCCCGAATTCGAGCCCTGGGTCCTCCGCACCGTTGAGGGCCAAACCTTTGTCGGCCTGCGAATGGCCAAAGGGGGCGACGATGGTGTCGAGCCCTATGTCGATCCCACGGGAAAGCCCTTCGTACTACCAAGCGAATCCGTCGCGTATCGTGAGCCAAGCTCTACTTCGATCATGCCCGCAGGGCTCGAAAAGAATCTGTCGATCCAGGACCTCCGCGACCTCGTGTCACTCCTGATGCAAGATGATTGATCGCCGCGGGGAAAAAACTACTCGAATGTCTGTTGCACGGTAAGCGGAAAACCGGGTGCTGCCAGGAGCGATAGTTGATCGCCTTTTCGCAAAGTTTTCACACTGCGATATGTTTCCCCTTCGGGATCGCGGTGAACGATGATTTCTTCTCGCACGAGGTCGACAATCCAGTATTCTTGAATTCCCGCCACCGCGTAGACCGGAAGTTTGACTTCCTGATCGCGCTGCAAAGAAGACTCCGCCGCCTCGATCAAGAGCATCACATCCTCGGGTCGGGGATAGTCCCGTTTGGAGCCGCCAGCGTTGCGCCGTAAGAGCATGAAATCAGGATCGTACACTTGCCCCTCTCGCACTGGCAAAGTCGCCTGGACCGCAAATCGAAATTCCTTCAGGAGCGGTGCAAAGAGATCGACAATATTGATGAGAAATTCGTTGTGTGGTATTCCCGCTGGTGACATGTCGCAGATTACTCCTCCGATAAGTTCCACTTTGTCGTCGGGGCCTAGTACCCCGGACTGGATCATCTGCAGATACCGCTGGGTAGAAAACCTCGTCAGCGGGAGAAAATCCGGAAACTCGGTTGATGTTCGCAAAGTAGTGGACATGGTTACCATTATAGCCAGGTGGTGGGGGGGATGACTATTCACGATTCTGGGACTGGGGGCTGGAAATAGGGGAGATACGAACGAATTCTCTTTCTTCCACTTACGACAAACGACTTATGACTTACGCCCTATCGCATACTCCTCCTACTCCCCCACAAGTGAGTTGAGGATTCGCTCCGCAGGGCGTATGATGGGGGCTCACGGAAGAATCCTCCCCTTGGACTGCTGGCACCCCCCTCCATGAGCGAACTGTTTCACGAATGCGGCGTGGCCGCGATTTATCATTTGCCCGGCAGAGAAGTGAGTCCCTTATGCCCACTTCAGGGACCGGAAGAAGTTTCGCGTCTGATGCCCCGCATGCTGCTCGATATTCAGAATCGTGGGCAACTTTCGGCGGGGATGACCACGTTCAGCCCCCTCCGCAACCAGTTGATTGATACCTATCGCAAGCTCGGCCCCGTGACCCAGGCATTTCGGCTCAATCATCTTGGCAAAGCCGAAAGTCTCATGCGCGAATATGCCGGCCGCGCGGCGATTGGTCATGTGCGCTATGCCACCTGCGGGGGCGAAGATTGTAGCTATGCCCAACCCTTTGAGCGTCACCACCTGCAAAAACACAAGTGGTTCAGCTTCGCCTTCAATGGCCAGTTGGCAAACTATGCCGAACTCCGCGACAAACTCCTAGCCGAAGACGACCACCACCTGGCTCGCACCACCGACACCGAAATCCTGATGCACGAGATTAGCCGCGAGCTCTCGGGTGACGGGCGGAAACCATTGATCGAAGTCATGCGAAATCTGGCCCAGCGACTCGATGGGGCCTACAGTCTCGCACTGCTAAACGCTCAAGGAGAAATGCTCGTAGCCCGGGATCCGCTCGGTGTGAAACCGATGTGCTACGCCATCGAGGGCCCACTGTTTGCCGCCGCTAGCGAGAGTGTGGCGCTGGTGAACCTGGGATTCCGTCCTGAATCGATCCAACCCCTGGAAGCTGGCCAGGCGATTACCATTTCCGAAGCCAGTTTCAAGATCGAGCGATTCAGCGACAGCACCGCTCGAGCGCACTGCTTTTTTGAGTGGATCTATTTCTCCAACGTCGCCAGTTCCTTGGATCATCGGAGCGTGTATCTGGCCCGCAAGGCACTTGGCGAAGAATTGGCCCAGCTTGAAGACCTGCCGCTGGACGAGGACACGATCGTGGTCCCTGTGCCCGACACCAGCAAGGCGGCCGCCGATTCGATGGCTTTTCAACTCCGCGTCCCCAGCGTCGAGGGGCTGATCCGCAATCGGTATTCGGGCCGTACTTTCATCGAAGCAAGCGGAGACCGGGTTGCGAAGGCCTCACTCAAGTACACGCCATTGCCCGAAGTGCTGGCCGGCAAGCGGGTGATTCTCGTGGAAGACTCCATCGTTCGTTCGACGACCATGCGTGTGCTGATCTCGAAAATCCGCGAGGTGGGTCGAGCCCGGGAAATCCACGTCCGCGTGGCCTGCCCCCCCATCACGGCCCCCTGTTTCTACGGCATCGACATGTCAACGATCCGCGAGTTGTTTGCCCCCGAGTTCATGAAACCCGGTCAAACCTCTGAAGAAATCTTCGCCGCCATGGCCGCCGAAATCGGTGCCGACTCACTCCGTTATCTCCCCGTGGAAGCCATCGCCCGCGCGGTGGCCAAGCCTGCCGATCACCTCTGTCGGGCCTGTATCACGGGCGATTACCCCACACCCTACGGCCAACATCTCTACCAAATCGCCCTAGAAAATGACCGAAGCCCCGGGAGTTCCTTGGAACGGACCTATGAAGTGGCAACGAAAGGGTAGGGGACTGGGAGGGTGGGAGTTGGGGACTGGGATTGATATTATTGTCATTCCCGCGTAGGCGGGAACCCAGTGCGGAGATTAAAGTGTGAAATACTGGATCCCCGCCCCTGCCTCCGCGAGGGGCAAGCACTGTGCGGGGATGACGAGCGCGCCGCGGATCGGCTCAATTCCTATGATATATTGAAAAACTGATCGGCCCTGGTCCCTTCACGGCCGTTAGTATTGCGGTGTCCGTTCCGCCAACCCCGAGTGGAGCCTTGGCGGCCACCATTCGGCTGTAAAATGGCAGAACCAATTCCAGAGCCGCAGCTGGACCGCCGAGCAGATTGGTGAAGCGATTCAGAGCGGCAAGCAGTTTCCGGCCGCCAACAATGTGAATCCAGCCACTGCTGCAACTCGTTTCGTTCACCCGCAAACGGGTCGCTCGGTTGTTGTAGACAAGGTCACGCACGAGGTGTTACATGTCGGTGGCGATGGATTCCAGTACTGAACCGCAAGCGGTTTTCGTAGAACTCCTCGACGAGGGAACGGTATGCCTGCGCCCTACTCAGGGCGTCCCGCTTGGAGAAGGCAGGTATCGTTTGCTCCCCACCGCGAACTACGATCCAGACGACGAGCATTGGCAGTTTCCGCCGGGATGCGTCGTAAGGTGCCGAACCGAAGTTTGGAGCGGCAAAGAAGTGCTCGTGGCCCGCGAACGGATCGATCAGAGTTGATCGTTCGAGATCACAGGCTCCGCCGCGTCGTTGTGCTTCCACACGTCCGGCAGGAACTGCTCAAGTTCCTCGCTCGGCGTTTGGCCGAGCTTGGCCAGCACGCTGGTGAGGTACCGCTGCGGATCGACACCGTGGCGTTCGGCGCTGGCGATGAGGGACCACAGCCGGGCGTGGTTCTCGGCGGCCGCGTCGTGGCCGGCAAAGAACCAATTCTTGCGGCCCAGGGCCACCCGCTTGAGGGCCCGCTCGGCGGCGTTGTTGTCGATGGCGAGGAAGCCTTGCGTCGTGTACGAACAGGCTCCCCGACAGTGGATCGTGGCCCAAGAAGCTGCGGACCACCTCCGCCAGGCCATCAAAACTCTTGCGCATATCGACGGGCATCGTGGCGACCCAGACTTGCACGTTGGCTAAATCGGCGGCGATCATCGTGCGCACCGCAGGCGCAGGGCGACGATCAAGTCCGCCAACTGCTCCGTCGGCCCGGAGAACTTCAACACGCAGCCGCCGGGTAGTTCCAGCGCGAGCGAAGCTTCGCGGCCCGCCTCCGCCGTCACCACGGCCGGCACGAACACAGGCGGCTTCGCGGCCCGCCGCTTCGTCGGCGGCCCCGCCGACGGAGACGAGTGCGACTTCGTGCGCCGAGCGCCGTCCCGCTGGGCGATCGTCCGCCGCCAGGCGTAAAACGATGCCTCGGAGAGCGACTCCCGCCGGCAAAACGCCCGCACCGACAGCCCACTCGCCCCGTGCCGCCGCACCACCGCCGCTCCTTCGCCAAGTCCCGCTGAGTATTCGCCATCCGCCGCCTCCAGGGTTGAGATGGCGATAGCTTGACCCGTCACGCCCAAAGAAAGAAGATGCGGTTGGCGGAACGGACACGTCTTGATCGAGGATTGCCCAACTATCCCGGCGATTGCGAAATAATCCGAAACCGGTCTGGGGTCATACTCAAGCGGAACAAGTTGGCGTAAACTAGTACCGGTAACTGCCTTAGGTCCCGGGCCTGGGTAGATTAAGTTTACTTTCGGCCCAGGGACATGCTACAGTTTTCGGAAACTAAGTTGGATCGAAAAACTCAGAGCTGATTTGACAGTCGTATTTCAGAGGATCACTTTTATGGCGAAGATCATGCGTAGACTTTTTGTTCTCTGGACTTTCACTTTCGCGATCTTTAGTGGGGGTGTCGTTGCTCAGCAGGCTAAAGACACTGGTATTTACCTCGAGGAACCCGCCGTCGAACCTCCCGCTTCCGTGGCGCGCAGAACTAAGGTTCAAGATAAATACGAGGGCGGAAAGCTTCGTTACGAACGTGAAGTCGCCCAACTTTCCGACGATACAATCGTCAACGATGGAATGTATGTCGAATACTATCCCGAAGGGAATAAATTCTGTGAGGGAAAATTTGAAAACGGCGTCATGACGGGCGAGTGGACTTACTGGCATCCGGAAGAAAAGCTCTGCAAAAAGATCACGATGAAATCAGGACGTCCCGACGGAACATTTCAAGTTCTACGCGCCGATGGCTCCCTGGCTTCCGTTGAAAGTTACAAAGATGGAGTCCGCGAAGGGAACTGGGAGAGCTATTTCAAAGATGGCAAGACTCCGAGCGTGAAGGCCGTTTTAACCAAGGGAAAAGTCTCTGGCGAACGCAGAACCTATTATGAGAATGGGCAGGTACGCCAAAAGGCAAACTTCGTGGAGGGGATGCTCGACGGTGAGATGACTGAGTTCGACGACCAGGGGGAAATGATCGCTCGAGGCGTTTTCGAGAAGGGGAAAATAAAAGGCACCGTGGAACGATTTTAGCCATACACTTTCTGGGTACCGGTCCGCTTCTACAATTCCTCACTCGCGTTTGACTTCGACATGGACGATCCAACACTACCTCCCGAATCACCGGAAAAAGGTGCCCGTCCGCGTAAATCCGTCAATTGGATTACCCTGCTGTTATTGTTGGGTGCTGTGCTCTTAGTTTTCTTTTCGGCTTGGGGAACTCCCCCAATTATTTCTTATAGCCAACTCCTCGATCAAATTCAGAACAAGAATGTCTCTCGCGTCTATCTTGTCGGTCGGCGGGTTGAGGGTGTGTTTAAGTCGCCTGTTGTCCCCACTCCCGACGATTCGCAAACCCTCACCGAGGCACCCAAGGAACCAACGGTCAAGTTCGCGTGCGTTCTCCCCCAACAGGTCGGCGAATCGTGGCTCGAACAACTCCGTACGAATGGAATTGAAATTCGTGCCGAGGACCCCGCCAGTTACGACGACATTTACTTCTTTGTTTCCCTGGCTGGCTTGGTGCTCTTGGTTACTTTTGCCTGGAATATGATGCGGCGCTCCCGCGACCAAATGTTCGGAGGGGGAATGCTCGGCGGTGTCATCAAGAGTCCAGCGCGACGCTACGAAGCCAACGAGCGTCAAATCACCTTCAATGACATCGCAGGTTTGGAAGGGGTGAAAAAAGATCTAGAAGAAATCGTTCTGTATCTGAAAGACGCTCCCCGCTTCCAACGCCTTGGTGCCCAGGTTCCCAAGGGGGTGTTGCTCATGGGTCCCCCGGGAACCGGCAAAACACTACTTGCCCGAGCCGTGGCCGGAGAAGCAGGGGTTCCATTTTTCTCCATCAATGGTTCCGAGTTCATTCAACTCTTTGTCGGAGTCGGTGCCGGTCGTGTCCGAGACATGTTCAAGACGGCCCAAGACAGCGCCCCAGCGATTTTGTTCATCGACGAAATTGACGCCGTTGGCAGACAACGCGGGGCGGGTCTGGGAGGTGGACACGACGAACGCGAGCAAACTCTCAATCAAATCCTGAGCGAAATGGATGGGTTCAGTCCAACCACGACTGTCATCGTGCTGGCTGCCACCAATCGGCCAGATGTCCTGGACCCTGCCCTCCTTCGGCCTGGGAGATTCGATCGCCACATCACCGTCGATCGACCCACTCTCAAGGGGCGTAAAGAGCTGTTCGAATTGCATAGCAAGAAAGTACCAGTCACCGAGAAGGTCGATTTCGACAAACTCGCACGTGCGACTGTGGGACTTACCGGAGCCGACATACGCAATTTGGTCAATGAGGCCGCCCTGTGGGCCACCCGAGAAAACAAGGACAAAGTCGGTCCCGAGGATTTTGAATACGCCCGTGATAAAGTTTTGATGGGCTCGGCCCGCGAAGATATTCTCACACCCGAGGAGCGTAAACTCGTCGCCTATCACGAAGCCGGACACGCCTTGGTCGCTTGGCTTCTGCCATTTTGCGAACCCGTTCACAAAGTGACGATCATTCCCCGCGGCCGTGCCCTGGGCGTCACTCAACTCGTCCCCGAGGAAGATCGCTTCAATATAGGCCAAAGCCAGATGCTGGCGACACTGGCGATGTCTTTGGCAGGTCGTACCGCGGAAAAGATCACGTTTGATGAATTCAGCGCGGGAGCAGAAAATGACCTGAAGCGCGCGACCGAACTGGCCCGTCGCATGGTCACCCGGTGGGGCATGAGCGAACGACTCGGACCGGTCGCATATAGCAACGGTGAGGAACACCCCTTTTTGGGACGCGAGATGGCCCATGAGCACCGTGCATTCAGCGAAATGACGGCCCAGATTATCGACGAAGAAGTCGCCAAAATTCTCCACGCTGCCGCCGACCAGGCCAAGAAAATCCTTACCGAGCATCCCGACAAATTAGTCGCCCTCGCAGACGCGCTTTTGGATCGCGAGATGCTCGATACTGAAGAAATCACCGAAATCATTGGTCCCCCCTGGCGAACCCTATCGCGGTCAACCAATCACGTTGCATTTTCGTAGGAACATCTGGCTCGCCCACCCTGAATTGTCGGCCACAGCCGCAAACCTGCCAGTCTCCCAGAGCGATTTCTACAGTACTCCGAACCTGGCTTGTTCTCCTCGCATTCGAGGCCAAAATTCCCTTGATTCCTCATCTCTCCGGGATTGGCCTTGCCCCCCTCCAGGGCCAATGACTTTTTCACAATGGCGGGTGCCATGGCCACGGCGGTACT
>CALMBE010000368.1 GCA_937860165.1 uncultured Planctomycetaceae bacterium | reverse complement strand
GATGATCGCGCACTACCTCCTGCACGCCGGGGAGCGCACGCACAACCTGGACGAGCTGACCCGCAAGTACTTTGGCCACGAGAACATCTCGATCACGGAGCTGATCGGCAAGGGGAAGAAGCAGATCACGATGGCCGACGTGCCGACGCGGAAGGTCTGCGACTACGCGGCCGAGGACGCCGACGCCGCGTGGCGGCTGGCCACTGCCATGCGTGAGGATGCAATTGTGCTTGGACCAAAACTTGTCTTCATTGAAGCGTTGCCAAACGGTACCTTTTTCGACATGCAGGACAAACTTAGCTTGGCATTTTTTCGGATCGAGTTCGATCACCTCGGGCTCGACAATCGAAGGAATCCCGTAGCCCCCCGACCCCATCCGCGCGCAGTCGATGGTGTCTCCCTTGTCGGTGAGAACGATATTGCCCACCATCGCTCCTCGATTCTCGGCGTAGAGATGGAGCTCTTCGCGGATCGATTCGAGCAACACTTCCACGTCTTCAATGATCGTGTCGCACTCAGTCTGTTCGTCGAAGGTATTTTCCTTGGAACCCTCGATCGTGTGTTTGAGCATGTAGTACAGTCCTCGGAGACTGGTGCTCTTGCCCTGGTCCAGGAGCCGCTTGCAGCCACTGGCCACCAGCATCGTCCGCATATAGGCCTTGGCCTGCGAGAGATCAAAGAGTTGACGGCGATTCTTGCCGCCCCCCATTTCCAAGATTCCCTTGCGGGGGCTGAACTTCACGTTCGACAAAGTCCGCGAAGGAATATCGACATACGGATCCTTGCGGGTCTTCGCCGCCGAGACCACACGGTCCGCCAGCCCCGTGATGCTGGCCATCGTTTTCTTGTCGCGGGGGGTGAGTTTTACGGTGCTCCGCTGCGCGACAGCGGCACGAATGGGGCGTTTTTTGGCCATGGGGGAGAGGTTAGAGGTTAGTGGTTGGGGGGTAGAGGCTAGAGGTTAATGGTTAGAGGTTGGGAATAGCCGCGATGCGACGCATCGCCGGTGTTCGATGCGATGTTATTGGTGAATGATGCTTCCCGAATTCTTACTTCCGGCGTCTCCGACTGACACGCACTCCAGTGATCAGCACCGTACTCGTGCGAATGTTGACATGGAACGTGACCGTAAGTGGATGGGTGACCAAGACACGGGTTCCAGGTTCCCGCGATTCACCAGCTATATCGGGCGTGACAGATAGTCGGTGTTCGATCTCGTGTACCACGGTGGTTATATCTGCTCGCAACTGTGAGTCGGCATTCGTCCACCCTTCGGCCAATTCGGCGGCTGCTAGGTCACGCCATTCGATATGATACATTTACAACTTTCTTAGCTGTTCCAAGACTTCCTCAGTGGTGAAAGTAGGTCCACCTTCCTTCAATCGCCGTTGGATTTCCTCTGGGCTGATCTCGGGCGTGAGAGGTTCCCATTCCTCGTCGGGAACCATCCAGGGCATGATACGCTGCACACGCGCCAGCACTTCTCCCGTGTCATCGCAGATCTCGACATCCTCGGTGAAATCGAGCAACTTCTTCCGAAGTTCATTGTCAACCGTGATACGCACCATTGTGGTTTCTCCTTCATATCGGCAATAAGCAAGGACTGAGCCTATTATACGCCGAACAGCCTAGTTGTAGACAACAATTCACTCCGTTTCCATGTCATCCGCCACCTCCACCCGGTTAATCGCGGCTTCGTGATTCGTCGGATCGACAATCAACACATTCTCTCCCAAGTCAAGTTGCGTGGGGTCTTCCTGAATTTTCCGGCCGCGCTCATCCAGTTTCATGTCGGCGTCTGCCGTGCGGCGTTTGGCGACGTTCAACAACTGCGTGTACAACTCGGTTTTTTCCACCCCGCTAATCTCGCTCACGGCAGTGGAGACTTCCTTCAGATAACGCTGGAAAATCTCACGACGGTCCGCTTGCTGCTTGGTTCGCAACCGGCGGTTCAAGAACATGCCTAGCTTGCGACCCACGGCCTGCAAACCGAGGCGGATTTCTTTTTGAATTTCCGGATAGTTGGCAATCGCCTCTTTCGATTCGCTCGTGAAGGGGACCCACACGCTCGCGATGTGAACCATCAAATTCACTGGCCCCTTAGGCAACCCCCCCCGCGATTGGCTCAACCCATAGCTCCGCCAATTAGTTTGTGAAACGGTTTGCGTAATCGCACAGGACGACTGCTGGAATTGCAACGGCACCCGATTCGCGTAACGCAAGACTTCCATCGACTGTCCTTCGGAGATGTTTACATTTTTCATCGCATCGTAGAGATGTTCGATCTCCTTGGGCTTGAGTTTCCCCGGCGTTTGTCGGGTTCCCAGGTTGGCGGTTTTGATAATCCTGTCGGCCGATTCACCCCCCAAGCCGTTAAAGGTATGGACCAAGAATTGCCGCACCGTGCGGGCGTCGGTTTCTCCTAATAGTTCCATGAGCAGTTCTTTAGTGACATTCTGCGTCGGAGCCGTGCCGCCATAGGTAAGCCCCACTTCGATTTGAAAGGGATTGCCCCGATACACCGCCGGGGGCCGCGTCGCGGCAGCGTAAAATTCGCCGGGGACCACTTTGTGAAGTCCCTTCAAGATCAGATCCTCGCCGATCGGGCAAATGCAGTCCGTCGCGGGGGGGGCGATCTTGGTTTTCTGAATCGCGTGATAAAGTTGCTCGGCTTCCTTGCGACCGATCTTACGGGTGTTCGCGCGGGTGCTGACCTCGGCTGTCTGGCAAATCCGCTTGGCAACGGCCGAATTCACTCGGGAAAATCGCGTCGTCAAAAACTCCGACAGCGAAACGCCGGTTCCCTCTTCGAGCATCGCGGCGAGGCGACCCAATTCGACCCCGTAGGGATGCGGCTTGATCTCCTTCGGCTCGGGGGGAAGCACCTGGGCCGAGCGATCATACAGGTATTCATAATTGTCGGGATCAAGATAGTGCAGGATGACATGCGGATTGGCGATCGCCGTTTGTTCCAGGTATTCGCCTACGCTGCCTCGGCCCCGGACAAACTTGGCTTCGAGCTCAATCGTCACCCGCGTGCCGTGGGGCTGCTCGACCCACTCGATGCCGTGCTTTTGAATGTCGGCCTTGCCTTTTTCACCGGGCTGGATGTCGACTCCTTCCCCTTTGCCGTTAAGAATCCGCGGTTCGTTTTTTTTGGTGTCGATCTGAATCTCGTAATAATGGGCCGGCTTGCTCGCCCCCACCTTCGAGATAATTTTCACCGGCTTGCCCGTGGTCTGCACGCCGTACATTCCCGCCGCGCTGATGCCGATCCCTTGCTGACCCCGGCTCTGCCGCAGGCGGTGAAACTTCGAGCCATACAGCAGCTTGCCGAAAATCAGTGGGATTTGCTTCTTCAGAATTCCAGGGCCGTTGTCTTGGATGCCGACTTTGTAGCGGTCGGTGGCAGTCTGTTCGATGTGGACCCACACCTCGGGCAAGATCCCCGCCTCTTCGCAGGCGTCCAGCGAGTTGTCGACGGCTTCCTTGACAGTGGTCAGCAGGGCCTTGCGCGGATTGTCGAAACCCAGCAGGTGCCGATTCTTGGCGAAGAACTCGCTCACCGAGATATCCCGCTGGCTGGCGGCCATCGCCTGCACGGTCGTGCGCCGACGGGGAGTTGCCGCGCCATTTGATTCGGCAGCCGGTGTTTCTTCCGCGTCCACTTCTTCCGCAGGCTCGGACTCTCGCGGAACCTTTTTCTTCTTAGCCCCAGCCGCAGGTTTCTTCGCAGTGCGAGTTGTTTTCTTCTTTACGGTCGCCAAAACGACATCTCCCTGAATCTGGTCAAAAGTTGTCTCACCCCAGGCCGGTCCGCGAGCTCAGGACACAATTGAGAATTGCCCGATCGGAGGGCATCGCCGAAACGCCCGACGGCAGCCTCGGTTAAACTGTATGGGTTGGGCGAATTATAATGCCCAAATCACGGGAAACCCAGGCCACCTCGCTACTCTTTCACTTCACAATTGGAATTGTCGCTACCGACGGCAAACAAATTCTCATCGTCAGGACCCGATCTGGCCGAAATCCATTCCTGCGGGACTTACCTGTCGGCCCTGGTTCGCCTCAGAAACGAACTTGACCCA
>CALMBE010000367.1 GCA_937860165.1 uncultured Planctomycetaceae bacterium | reverse complement strand
CCGTAATGTGGGATTCTCTCACAATGTGCAGGCCCAAGTTTCGCGGATCGATTCGGAGGTGATCGTCGAAGCGATTACCCGCGTGCAAAGCGTCGATCTGGTCGCGGATCCGGCGGCCACGGAAGGGTTGTTTGAACAACTCGCGGATCACACTGAGTGCTCGGGGACTTGGGACGCCTTAACCCTGGACGCTTTAACCCTGGATACGTTACGGACGCATCGGCCGGACCTCCTGGAAGAAATCGAGACGGCCACGGAGAGTCAAGCACGGGTCCAACAAGAGCAGTTGCAGGCCCGCCTTGCCGTGCTGGAGCGTGGCCGAATCGTCAGCGAACTGCTGTGCAAATACGGTTTGCCCGTCCCCGCGCGACTCGGGCTTTCTCAGGAACAAGAACCAGCCCTGGGTGGCATCGTCAATGCGGCGTTTGTGGAAACGCTGATCGCGCTCCCCACCGAAGCCGAAGTGGAACGTCGCATTGCCGAACGAGCCGAGCTGGTCCGCGAAGTAGCGCAGTGGCAGGGTCGATTTCGAGAGTTGCGGGGACCAAAGTCCCGCGATCAGTTTTCCGTAATCGAATCGCAGGGGAGTGCTTCCGAATCCGCCCGCGAGTTCGCAGGCAGCCTCAAGCGGTAATCTTCCCAGGCGAGCCGGAGGACGTAAGTCCCCGGAGGGGGGAAGGTTGCTAAGCCGCAAGTGACCATTCCTCCGCTAGTTCAACAAACTCACAGTAATCACGTTTCAATTTTCACAAGGAGAAAACCAAATGGCTAATACGATGCGCTGGCGTTATGGGGACACCCATCCGGTCATGATGTCGATCGATGCGACGACGGTGGTCGCGATTGGTGACCTGTTGTATGTGAGCGGAGGAAAAGTGAAACCCGCCGGAGATTTGGCGAGTCAGGGTACACTGGCCGCGACTTTGGAAGCGTTTCACGACAGTTTTATCGGCGTCGCCATGCAGTGTTCACCCAGTGGATCGGCCGAGGCTATTCGCGTGGCGACCAGCGGAGTGTTTGAGTTCGAATGCGTGTCGGCTACGTACAACGTGGGCGACTTGCTTGGCGGAAACGACACGGGTGCCGGCACGTTGGATAGCCAGCTTGTCGATGGAGTTGCCACCGCCAACTTGGCGATTGGTCGCTGCGTGAGCAAAGTCTCGCCTGCTGGCACGAAAGTGCTGGTCGACGTGGTGAGCACGGTCGTCAAAGGTGGCCCGCAAGTCGCGGCCTAAGTGAAGCAAAGTTCGACGCGGCTGAAATTTCTAGGACCTTGTAACTCAATTGGAGATCGGGAACGTGACAATCAATTATCGAGAACTCAAACGGCGTTTTGAATTGGACGGTGCCGACCGCACGGTGGCGCATCTTTCGGAAGCCCTGCAAGAACGACACCTATCCGCCGACGATTTTTCATTGCGGGATTTGGCGGAATCGTTGGTCCCCGACGGGCGGCAGTGGGTCCGGATGCTGGACCCGCGAGCTGGGGGAAACGTCAGCTTGATGGAATCGACCGAAGGGATCGACGTGACAGCCTTTCTCAATATCACCGGGCAGGTGATTTATTCCAAGATTCTCGAAGCCTACACGCAAGAGGCTTTCGTGATCTCGAAGCTCGTACAGACGGTGCCGACGCGGATGGACGGCGAGAAAATCCCCGGGGTATCGCGGCTCGATGCCGAGATCGATGAAGTGGGTCCCGGAATGCCGTATCCGCACCTGGGGTTTGGCGAAGATTTCATCGAAACGCCCTCGACCTCGAAGCGGGGCTTTATCGTGCCCGTCACGAAGGAAGCGATCTTCTTCGATCGCACGCACCTGGTGCTGAGTCGGGCCGCCGAGGTCGGCGAGATTCTCGGGCTCAACAAGGAAAAGCGGCTCTTGGATTTGGTGGTCGGCGTGACCAACAATTACAAGTCCAACGGCACCAATTTCAACACGTACTACACCAGTGGTCCGTGGGTCAACGCGCTCGCTGCCAATGAGTTGGAAGATTGGACCAACGTTGACGCAGCCGAGCAGTTGTTTGCCGAAATTTTGGATCCGCACACTGGCGAGCCTGTCTTGGTGCGGGGGACGACCGTGCTGGTGATGCCGGCCTATCGGCACGCGGCCCATCGGGTGTTCAACGCGGCGGAAATTACCTACGCGGCCAGTGGCTTGTCGACGACGACGACAGCCGCCAATCCGCTGGGGAATTATCGCGTCGAGGAAAGCCGACTGGCATATCGGCGAATCGTGGCCTCGGGGGTCGCTGCCGCCGACGCGAAGAAGTGGTGGTTCATGGGCGACTTCCGCAAGGCGTTTGCCTATATGGAGAACTGGCCGATTACCGTGACACAGGCCCCGCTCAATAGCGAGGCGGATTTCAACAACGACGTGGTGCTGCGCTTCAAGGCCAGCGAACGGGGTGCCGCTGCCGTGTTGAATCCGCGCTATGTGGTCAAGTGTACGGGTTAGCAATCGCTAGGCGAGTGACTCCGAGGGTCCCCCTCCCGGCGACGGGAGGGGGATTTTTCAAAATGACGAATGACGAATGCCCAATGACGAGTAGGGGACTGGGGGCTGGGGACTGGGGAATTTTTCCGTCATTCCCGCGAAGGCGGGAAACCAGATCTTCGGTATTCACTTACGCCTTACGACTAAAACCTTACCCAAATTCGTGTCGTCGTGCCGTTGTGGTTCAATCGATTTGAATTAGAACACTTTCATTATTCCAAGGAGCATTCGAGATATGGCAGCAGGAGATACACTCTTAATTTTCGAGCCGCTGGGGAATCGTCCCCCCGCATCGGGTTTTGCCACTCTCGATCTGCGGGGCGAATTCGTCATCTTGGATTTTGATGACGCCACGAACGAACAAGCTCGATTTCACGCCAAGGTGCCCAGCCACTTCAAGGGGGGCAACTTAAAGGTGCTGGTCGCGTGGACCTCGACCACGGCGATCACGGGAAATATCAAACTGCGGCTCGAACTCACGAGAATCCCACTGGGAGCGAATCTCGATGCGCTCCCCGCGGCGGGGGTGAGCTTCGAGATCGTGGCAACCTGTCCCGCGACCAGTGGCGTGTTGGTAGCACTCGAGTCGACTCCCTTGACGCTCACCGGATTGGCCCCGGCCGACCTGGTGCGACTGGCAGTCACGCGATTGGCGACCGATGGCGCGGACACCATGGCGGGCGACTGGGAACTGGTTGCCGTCGAAATCAAGGAGGCGTGACATGGCACTGGCGATCAATCAGGGTTCGCTCATCTCGCTGGCCACAACCGCGATTTCCGACTACCCGTTTGCCTTGCTGGGTTGGTTTCGGGTGCCGAATGTCGCCAAGCTGTTGTCGCTGATGAGCGTGCAAAATTCGACGACGGGCTCGAATCATCGCCTGTATTACGAGGGTAATTCCACGCTGAAA
>CALMBE010000366.1 GCA_937860165.1 uncultured Planctomycetaceae bacterium | reverse complement strand
TTGCTCGGAGATTCTCATGCCCACACCGGCGTACCGGCGTGGGCATGGCACCCTATAATCAGGTTGTGACAAAGCACTACGCTTACTTTCGAAGATTGACGTGTGGCGCGTCGTAGATTGATTGCTCGTCGAAAAGCTGCGACTCTGCAGATTGCTCCGTCCGCACTTCTTGCGTAAGCTCTTACTCCTTACACCACTTCTGGTTGTGAAAATTTCGTTGTACTTCTGACGACGAATGTATTCAAAACGAATGCGGAAATCGGACCCGATTGGGTACCGGTTGTAGCGGGAAATCTCGCAAAGTAATAAGCGATAAGCACATCCGCTCGCACTTGTTTTTTTGGCACGAAGCGTGCGATGAATAACTAATGTCCTGCCGGGCGACTCCCGTTCCACAGCCCGGCGCTCAGCGTGAGTGGCAGACTGAGCGATTCGACGGGTGCAAGGTGCCTAGGAGAGTGTAAGTATGGTTCGCAAAATTGTGTTGAGTGTTGTCGCGTTGGTAACGTTGGCGATTGCTGGTGTATCGACAGCCGAGGCCGGGCATGGTTGTTACCGCGGCCATGGCGGTTACCATGGTGGATACCATGGCGGCTATTACGGGGGCGGCTACCCTGTGTATCGCAGCGCCTATCATCCTGGCTACTATGGTGGTGGCCCGGGATACTACGGCGGAAGTGGCGTCTCGTATTACCAAGGCTACGGATGCGGCCACTCAAATAGTGGCTTCGGAGTTTCAATTGGTTTCTAGGGAACTTACCAGCTAGGAAGGGAATCGCTCAAATAATCGAACGGGCCGGTGGCGGATTTGTCACCGGCCCGTGGTGTTTTGGCAGGGCCGAATAGTTTTTCTCAATGGTGGGTGCCATGGCCACGGCGGTACTCCGCTGTGGCCATGTTTTCTCGACCATTCACATGCCCACGCCGGAGTACCAGCTTGGGCATGGCACCCTAAAGTGAAAAAGTGAGCGGCCCGTGGTGTTTTAATGTGGAAAACAACGCTGGGAAACTTCACACCGATTCTCTTTCAGCAATCTCCTCCGCCCCCAAATTGAGACTGAACTGTCCTCTAAATGAGCGCATTAGCACATTGCCTCGATACCCTAAATTATCTTGATTGTCATCCTAAGTGCTTATTTTGAAATACTTTAGACGTTTGGGTTGGGATTCCGGCACGCTATCTGCAAAATAGAGATGGCAAAGCGGCTTGTTCACTTAACTTGGTCCTCACTGCCGCTGGGGGATAACAGAAGGAGAATTTCAATGTTCAAGAAACTCATGCTCTTACTGGCAGTCGTTGCTAGTCTGGCTGTGGTGGATACACCGGCTGCGAATGCCTGGGGGTACTACCGCCCAGTCGCACCGGTTCGTCGCGTGCTGGGGCCTCCTTATCCGGTTGCCCGTCGCGTGATGGCTGGCCCTGTTTATCGTCGCCCGGTCGTCTATGGCTATGGTGGGCCGGTCGTCTACGGTCCCGGCGTGTACGTCGGCGTGGGCTTCTAAGGTAGCACCGAAACTAACACTCTCTCGAAACGCCCAGGGTTGCAACCCCTGGGCGTTGGCATTTGCTAGCGTGGGGTGGGGTGTTTCCTTCAATAAATTCGGAATAATCCTCAATCTCGCCCCACATCAGTCCGATCCTAGGATGGGGAGTCCCGGTAATCCGTACCGTCGGCTGCTCTATTCTTAGTTTGAAGTGGCGGACTGTCCATGCTGGTCATTATCAGCGACCTACACCTAACCGACGGCACGAGTGGTTCGACCATTTCGCCGGGGGCATTTCGTTTGCTCACCGAGCGACTGGCCGACCTTGCGCTGAGCGCTTCGTTTCGCCGCGACGGCCACTATGCCCCCATCGAGCGCATCGATTTGGTTTTGTTGGGAGATGTGCTGGATGTGATTCGATCTACCCAGTGGCTGGCCGGCGCAGTGCGCCCTTGGGACGACCCAAAGTCACCGGGATTGTTCGACAAATTCTCCAAGATTACGGCTGATATTCTGCGACACAATGATGCAGCATTGGCCGAGTTTCGTCAACTTGCCGAGCGGGGAATCACGCTTCCCAATTCACTTAATAACGGATCGCCTGCCACGGGTAACTCCCAAGCGATTCCCGTGCGGATTCACTACATGGTCGGCAACCATGATTGGCCCTTGCACTTGCCCGGGGAAAACTACAACCAGCTGCGACGCACCGTGACCGCCCGGATGGGGTTGGCCAACTATGCCGAGGCACCGTTCCCGCACGAAATCTGGGAAAGCAACGAGCTCGTGCAAGTAATGCGGCATCACAAGGTTTACGCGCGGCACGGCGATGTCTTCGACCCCTTTAATTTTGAAGGAGACCGCGACACGAGTAGCCTCGGCGATGTAATTGTCATCGAGCTTCTGAATCGCTTCGGCGTGCAAGTCGAACAACAGCTTGGCCAAGACCTCCCTGCTTCCGCGCTCGCGGGATTGCGGGAAATCGACAACATTCGCCCGATGCTCTTGGTTCCCGTCTGGATCGATGGGCTCCTCGATCGGAGTTGCCCTCAACCGGCAATTCGCAAGGAAGTAAAACGCATCTGGGACTCCCTCGCCGATGATTTCCTCGAACACCCTTACGTCCAACAGCGGGACTCTTGGTCGCCGGTCGACATAGTCGACGGATTACAGAAGGCTCTCAAGTTCAGTCGGCGGCTATCGGTCGGCTGGGCCAGTTGGATTGCCCAGTTCTACGCGCAGTTGCGGGGCAATGATTCCCAATCCTATTTTCGACACGCACTCACCGAGCAAGATTTTCGCAATCGGCGTGCCCGGCACATTGTCTACGGCCATACGCACACCGCCGAGGTCGTGCCGCTCGATGCAAGCTTTGCGGATGGCTACGTGCTGCATCAAACGTATTTCAACACAGGAACTTGGCGACGCGTCTACAATCAGACGCAATTCGATGCCAGCGAACACGAATTCATCGCCGCCGACACGATGAGTTATTTGGCATTTTTCCAGGACGACGAACGGAGCGGTCGCCCCTACGAAACTTGGACGGGTTCGCTGGGAATTCACCCCCTAGCGTCAACCACTTATCGCACGGATCCGGCCCCGGAGCCAATGACTGCCGGGGAACCAATCTCGACTCCGCGCGTTCCCCTGCGGGCACCTCACTTCGCGGTTCCCCTCGGGCCTAGCCCTGTGAGTGCTACGCGATAACGTGGCCCTACTTCAGTATTCCGGTCTCTGATTCCTCCGGGGTTCCTCCGGGCGCTGACGCTTTCGGCTCGCCTAGGTTTTTCCCCAAGTCCCCGCCCCCTATCAACAGACACGCCGTCGCACAAAGGCGACGGCGTGCGTTGACAATCGGAGAGCAAAGGCAATTCAGGACACCACGATGCCAGTTACTCGACCGATCACCAGAGGGCAGGGGTGACAGGGAAACG
Organism: uncultured Planctomycetaceae bacterium; assembly: GCA_937860165.1. GTDB lineage: Bacteria > Planctomycetota > Planctomycetia > Pirellulales > Lacipirellulaceae > Bythopirellula. The sequence continues at coordinate 852 of CALMBE010000366.1, read as the reverse complement.
AACTTTGATCACTCGGAAACAGTCATCTCATACACAAGCTTGGCGGGAGGGACTTGCGAAGCCACATTGCGGAAGGCTTCCAGGAGTTGCTCCTCCATTGCTTCCACCGTGGCCCCGCCGGGAACATCGATGAAGATTCCGCCGCCGGCAAACGCAATTGCTTCCATCAGATCGCGGTCGGCACCGGCACCCACGGCTAGCGTGTGCAGGGTGATCCCGCGATCAATGGCTTCGGTGGCCTGCACGAAGGCGTATTGCTTGTTGGAGTCGCTCGTCGTGTAGTCAGCAGCTCCATCGCCGTCGTAGTCGGTCCAATCGGCCCAGTCAAAGCCACCTGGAAGGCTCCAGCCGGATGGCTTTTGATTGGTTTGTCCGTCGGTCATGACGATCATGGTTGGCCGAGCACCATAGCGTGCGAAGCCTTCATCCTCGGGGTCGGAAGCAACTCCCACGAGCAGTTCCCGGGCCTTGAGAATACCATCTCCCATGGCAGTCCAGCCGTTGTACTCACCCGCCTGATGGCGACCTTGCATGTTGTCCACGGTGGCGTAGTCGGGCGTGATTGGATCGTCGGTGATGTCGATATTCACTTCACCATCGATCAGGGTTTTTTCCTGCACAGCGTATTGGCCATAGCCGACCAGTCCTAGTTCGTCGCCGAAGTCAAGCTCCGTCAGGAAGTCGCAGAAGAGCGATGCACCATTCTTGATAGCGGTGAAAGGATAGTGAGGCGTTCTCCAGAGATCCTCAGAATTCTCGCGCGAATAGCGCTGCACTTGGAAGTAATCCATCAGGGTACGGTAGCCGTAGCGCTTCTTGTAGGTCCCGCTCAAGCCTTTGACATAGTTGATG
>CALMBE010000365.1 GCA_937860165.1 uncultured Planctomycetaceae bacterium | reverse complement strand
AGGATTTCATCAACTCCTGTAATCAGGCGATCGAGGCCGGTTGTTTCGACCGCTGTGCTGGGATCGTGGGTCGCAAGTTCCACCACCTCTCCATCGGCTAGTACCATCTGGACCGACTCGAGATGGCGTCGCGTCGAACCGACGGCCAGCCAGTGGCTCCCCGAGGCATCCAAAGCGACCATGCTTCCTAAAGTGGTCACATGCTTGGTAGCGGGATCTGGGCCAAAATACCTACCGCGCGGCTCGAGTTGGCGGTTGAGTTCGTCGAGCACCATCCCTGCTTCCACCCGCACGCGATCCTCGGAGACGCTGACCATTCGCCGCAGAAACCGCGAGAAATCGACAACCAGTCCCCGGCCCAGGGCCCCCCCTGCTAGGCCCGAACCGCTCCCTCGCGCGTGAAGAGGAATGCCACTGCTCGCTGCGTAGCGAACCGTGGCCACGACATCGTCCAGGGTTCGAGGCCGAACGACCCCCAACGGACGAATTTCGTAGATACTGGCATCGCTGGAGTAAAGCTGCACAAAGAGGTCGTCGCAATGGACATCGCCGGAGAGTTGTCCACGCAGATCTTCTTCGATCCGCTGTTGTTCGACTTCCATAGTAACTCCCACAGTTCGTCAAGCGCAGTGCCCGCGTGTCCAATCGGCAGGCGTTACGTTTTCCCTGGTGCGACTCGCTGAGTCGCTTCCAGTCTGGCCGCCATTTGTCGGTATCGCTCGTGCGTCTCCAAATCGAAGGGACCATGGGATTCCATTTCCTTCACTCCCCGATATTGAGCAAAGCAGCGATAACACATCAAGGCATCTCCCACGAACGAATACAGCAACACGTCCGCTAGTGCCGTGGCAAACAGTATCCCAAAGGTCCACAACACATTCGTGTAATACCAAGCGATCGAACTGCCGACGATCCCGATGGCAACAATCAAAACCCCCAATCGTTGGGGGAAATCCTTGCGCACAAAGAGATCCGTACTCGGACATACAAAACACTTTTTGACCTGTTGATCCTCAATGGCCCCCGCCGGAATGCCGATCGACTTCTGGCAGTACGAGCATGAAATCGCCTTGGATGAGGCCTCGAAATCGCTTTTGGACGTCTGTTGGCAAAGCGGGCATGCGAAGGTGCTATTCACGCTGAAACTCTCCAAGTCGCTGGAAAAATGTTCGAGAAACCGATCCCGCATTATAACGGAAACAGCGACTCGCTCGACAGTAGCAACGACATAGTTTCGCCCACAAAGGTCCCAATTACCGCCACATAGAGAATTCCAGTCGCGCTCTGAGTATTGGGAATCTTCAGCGTTTGCCAAGCCATCCAGCTCAGAATGGCGACTCCGACCAATCCAAACAACCAGCGCAAAAGCAGGAACAGAATCCACTGCGTCGAGATTTCGGGGGCATAGGTCAACTCTCCCCACAAGCCGAGCGACGACACAATCGCCTGTAAACCCACTGCTCCCGCCATGGCCAAGATGAGCTTCCGGAGCGGGGCGAGTTCCATCGTCGGCGAATTGAGGTACCAGTGGCCTAACAGCATAGCCGCCATGGTCATGCCGAGGAGCAGGCCAGAACTACAGGTTCCTATTCGCTTCAATAAAACGGAAACCGATTCGGACCGATCGAGTTGTGTTTGGGCAGAGTTTTTTTTAGCAGCCTCTTGGGAAGCTCCCATCGAAGATAAGTCTTTTTCGCCCTTCGAGGCTCTCGCCGGAAAATCTAAAGCACCTGTTACAGAGCATGTGAGGACAACGAGCAAAGCCAACTTGCCAGCGACAGGGCTTTCATACAACCAACAGACCGAAGCGACATAACTGGCCACCGCCGCGCCCACCGCATACCAGAAAACTTCGGGAGCAACAGAGAAACTCACCATCGCGGCTAGAGTGGCGAGCCCCAGCGTCACGTACAGATGATTGCGAAAGTATCCGCTGGTTACCTTGCGCGATGAAGTGATCGCCATCCCTGCGGTCAAACCAAAAGAAAGCCGCAACAAGAACTGGATCAACAACTCCATGGCGAACCTCCCCGCGTGGAAATACGATTCAACGCTGGCTGCCGTAGATGAGGGTCATTACCTCAGAACGGCTGGACAAGTTCGAGCGAAACAAGCCCTTCATTGCCGAAGTAACGCATAGACTACCAGGCTTGCGAATCCCGCGTATCGTCATGCAGGAGTGCGAGGCCTCGATCACAACAGCCACTCCTTTCACATCAAGTTCTTGAATCAAGAGGTCGGCAATTTGCTCGGTCATGCGCTCTTGCACTTGGGGGCGATGGGATACTTCCTCGACGACGCGAGCTAGTTTACTCAATCCCACTACTTTGCCGTTGGGAACGTAGCCGATGTGTACTTTGCCAATGAACGGAAGCAAATGGTGTTCGCACATGCTGTTGAATGCGATGTCTTTGACGAGCACCATTTCGTCGTACTTTTCCGTAAAGAACTTTTGTAGATGCACTTTCGCATCGGTGTGCAAACCGCTAAACAGCTCGGCATACATGCGTGCCACCCGGGCAGGTGTTTCCAGTAGTCCCTCTCGGTCGGGGTCTTCACCCACGGCTGCGAGAATTTCGCGGACGGCACGCTCGATCCTAGGTAAATCGACCGCAATCGGACCGTTTGACTCGGTGACTCCCCCGTCACAACCCCCAGCATTCTTGCTCATGGCAACTCTTATTGGAATAATTGGCGACAGAACGACAAATCCGAAAAGCTCGATGGTAAGCCTCAAACCGCATCGTCGTCAACCGAGTCGCAACTTGGGCAGGACCGATCAGTTTTTCGAGTTCTTCGGGGAATATAGTGGGTAAATTGTTGCGGCTGGTTTACAGTGGTGCGATTCCGGTGGATGCAATTCGCATTTATCCCAACGTGATTTTATCACCGTAGCCCAGGGTTGTCGCCGTGGCGACTACCCTGGGTAGGCGATGCCATAATCCCTTTTGGCCGAGCGGCAAACGATGTGTACCCACGGCACTCAACCGAGGCCGAAATACTCCGAGGTCGATAGCGGAGTGTTTCGTCCTCGAATGCACGCCGCCGGAACACGACTCCCACACCTCGGACGAATATTTCTGTATCTGCTTTACCCAGGGTAGGTCGCAGTAACGACCAACCCTGGGCTACGGTGATAAAATCCTTTCAGGATGAGAAGACACACCTCAGGAAAAAGCAAGCCTCTTGAGAATTAATCCTCTTCTTTCCTGAAGAACCATCATTGAGGGACACTTCGGTTCCCTTGTGCGTTTCACTCCTTGGCTTTCAGCGGTGGTTCGAGCGTTTCCCCTTTGGCACGGCGGGTCTGGAGGATGCGGCGGAAAATCTCGCGAATCGCGGGGTCCTCGGGTTGCAATTCGTGCATGTAACCCAGGGCCTCGTACGCCCGATCCCAATCCTCCTGCTTCTCGCACAGCAGGGCCAAGGCCAGCCAGTTATTATAACTGTGGGGTGCCAACTCGCAGGCTCTTTCAAACGCTTTGCGAGATTCTGCTAAATTTTCCAACAGATACAACAGCATCCCGCGGCGATAAGGAATCTGAGGATCAGCGGTCAAGAGTGTTTCATCGCGGGCGAGATTCTCCACCTCTTCTTCGCGGAGTCGCCGGATTTCGGCAGGATCTCCCTTGGTCGCCTCCAGGAGCTCAGCGAGCTGATCGCGGGGGCCTGTGAGATAGGGTTCGAGCCGAATTGCTGTGCGGATGGATTCTTGAGCTTGCGACTCGCTTTTCAGGGCATGGCTCAGCATTGCCAGATTTATGTGCGAGGCCGCTCGATCCAAGATCGCTTCTTGTCCCGCTTTGAACTCGGCGATGGCCTGATCGAGCAATTCCCGATACCGAGAATCGACTAACTGCGAAGCCGCGGATACCAAGCGCCGGGCTGCTGCCGAACGGACCAAGCGCACGGGGTCGTCGAGCTTGCTGGCCACTTCCAACACAAACGTCGTGAGTGAAGTTTCGGAGAGTGCTCTCACTGCCGCCGAGCGGACCAAGGGGCTCTTGTCATCGAGCATTTCGCGGCACAGGGTGTCTGCCTCGGGAGAAGCATAGCGCGCGAGCAATTCCACGGCCGAGGCCCGCACGATGTCTGGTCGAGTTTCTTCGCCTAAGAGTTTACGAATCTGATCGAGCCCTTCGGGCCTGCCGAGCTGCGCGGCCAGGAGCGTGGGACCAAAGTGGGGATCGTCGGGACGCTTGTCACCGTACCACTGGCGAATCGCCTGTGCGGCCCAGGCGTTGGTTTCCTCGGGGCGGGTGTGGCATTGCGTGCAAGCGTTGGGGGAACCGAGTGAATCGCTCAAGTCGGGTCGCGGAACTCGCAAGCTGTGATCGTGCCGGGCATCGATCCCCATATAGACAGTTGTCGGCATGTGACAGGTAACGCACTGCGTGGCTGGCCCCTCGGTGTGATGGTGGTGATTGGGTCCGTCGTATTTTCCCGGCTGGTGGCACTGGGCGCACAAGCGATTTCCCTCGTACTTCAACTTGAGCGAATGGGGATTGTGGCAATCGATGCAGCGAATCCCCTTGGTAAACATCTTGCTCTGTTGATAAGAGCCGTACACATACACTTCGTCACGAATCTGGCCGTCGGGATAATACAGACCTTGTTCGAGCATATTGGGATGATAAAGATCGAGAAACTTTTCGCCCGCGTGTTGGTCGGGATACAAGGAAGACCTCCGCGAATGGCAAGGCGCGCAGGTTTCGAGTTGGGCTTGGGCCGTGGCCCCCTTTAAGATCGGCAGTCCATAGCCGTGGCGGCGGTCCCAAAAAAGCGAATGGCTCTGGGCGAGTTCGACGTGCAGGCTTCCCGGTCCGTGGCACGTTTCGCAGCTCACGTCGATTTCGGAGAACGTGGTGTGATATGTATTCGACGCGAGATCAAAGTTTTTCTGGACATTCGAGGAATGACACTCGGCGCACATGGTATTCCAGTTCTGTGCGATGCCGGTCCAATGGAGCGGATCCCCGGGCAAGATTCGCTCGTCCAGAACGTCGGGGGGAGTCACCATGAACCATTCGTGCTTGTGAACGTCCCACGAGACCGACAGCACTTGCACCCGGCCGTCGGGGAATTCGATCATGTACTGTTGCAGGGGGTCGATGCCGAAGGTGTACTTGATTTCATAGTCGTGCAGTTTGCCATCGGGCCCTTCGGTATTGACCATGAATTTTTCGCCCTGGCGGAAGAAACGGGTGGTGACTCCCTGCCAGGTGAAAGTGGTGTCGTTGAAATCGCCGAGGATCGCCTCCTCGGAGGCCAGTTCCATCGCCCGATCGTGGTTGGAGCCCTGCCAAGTTCGCTGTTGATCGGCATGGCATTGAATGCAGGAATCACGCCCGACAAACGTGGCCCGAGCGTTGGCGGGCAGGGCAATGTACCAATCCCCCGCGCACCAGAGGGCACAAGCAACGAGGAGGCCGAGGAAGATAAGCGGAATTAGTCGGCGTTGGTCCAACAAAATGGTTTCCCCGGGTAGTCGCCAAGGCGAAAACCCCTGGGCCTAACCCTGCATTCCCAGTGGGATGATATCTCCTGCGAACCCGTGCATTGTCTCCAAAGTGCAAGGAAATTCAAGAGTCCGATTCCTGGGTTTCGAAACACCCTTTCGATTCCACTGTTTCGATTCCATTTAGCTGGAGGCAAGCTTGCCTCCAGCTAGGGTTTGTCTCGTGTAGGGTATTCAGCCGCGTGAAACCACCTCATGCCGTCAGAAGATCTTGCACGACCTTGCCGTGGACATCGGTCAGGCGAAAATGCCGGCCTTGGAATTTGAAGGTCAAGCGCTCGTGGTCGACACCCAATAGCGAAAGCACTGTGGCTTGCAAGTCATGAATGTGAACCGGGTTCTCGACGATATTGTATCCGTAGTCGTCGGTCTGGCCGTAGGTGAGTCCCGATTTGACACTCGCGCCTGCCATCCAAATTGTGAAACAATTGGGGTGGTGATCGCGGCCATGTTTGCGTTTGTTGTTGATATCGCCTTGGCCGTAAGGAGTGCGACCGAATTCCCCCCCCCAAATCACCAGTGTGTCTTCCAGTAACCCGCGTTGCTTGAGATCTTTCACCAGCGCCGCCGAAGCTTGATCGGTGTCCCGGCACTGCTCGACGAGTTGGGTGGGGAGATTGGTGTGTTGGTCCCAGCCCGCGTGCATCAATTGGATGAACCGCACGTTGCGCTCGGCGAGTCGCCGGGCCATCAGGCAATTGAAGGCGTAGCTGCCTGGTCGACTGACATCGGGTCCGTACATGTCGAGCACATGCTGGGGCTCGTCGGAGAAGTCGGTAAGTTCGGGTACCGAAGTTTGCATCCGGTAGGCCATCTCATATTGGGCAATCCGCGTAAGTGTTTCGGGATCTCCTGTGCGCTCGTGTTGGAGCTTGTTCATTTCGGCGACCGAGTCGAGAATTTTCCGCCGCACGCGGGGGCTAATTCCAGGAGGATTCGAGAGATACAATACCGGATCACCACCGCTGCGAAATTGGACCCCTTGGTGTTTGGTGGGGAGAAAGCCGCTCCCCCAGTAGTAATCAAAAAACAACTGGCCGCAGGTCCCTTCGCGGTCGCGCGAGGTCATCACGCAGAACGTGGGAAGGTCTTCATTGTCGCTCCCCAATCCGTAGGACAGCCAAGCCCCCATGCTCGGCCTGCCGGGCTGCATGGCCCCGGTGAGGAGAAACGTCATCGCCGGGGCGTGGTTCACCCCTTCGGTTTTCATGGATTTGACGATGCACAGATCGTCGACAATTCCAGCTGTGTGCGGCAGAAAATCGGAAATCCACGCCCCCGACTTGCCGTGTTGCCGAATGGGGGCAATCGCTCCTAAGCAGGGTTGCCCCTTGCCGGCGGTCATAGTCGAACTTTGTTGGCCCATGTGGACCGAAGCGGGGATTTCTTCACCCCGTTTGTTGGCCAAGAGGGGTTTGTAGTCGAACAAGTCTACTTGCGAGGGGGCCCCCGACTGCATCAGGTAAATCACCCGTTTGATGCGCGGATTGAAGTGGGGCGGACCCGGCAGTCCCGGGGCAGTGGCACAGTGCGCGAAGTTGCCACCCAAACTCGCCAAGGCCGCGGCCCCCAAACCCAAGCTCGACTTCGTGAGAAACTCGCGGCGAGATTGCACTCGGAGTTGTTCAAATAATGGGTTCATGGCCTGTCGACTTCCCGCGCTTGGAGGGAGCGCTATCCGTTGTTTTCCACTTCATCGAGATTCAAAATCGCGTTCATCAGCGAACCGTAAGCCGCGAGTTCTGTCTGGTCGAGGTGCTTGTCACAGGGGGCTGCTCCCACCGCCAGAAACTTGCTGGCGGCTTCGGGATCGGCAGCGAATTCCTCTCGGAGGAAATCCCAAGTGGCGAGCAATTGCTGGAGCTCCTTCGCGCTCGGCTCGCGGCAAGTCACCAGCCGAAAAGCGTGGCGGATCCGTTCCAGCGGTGTGCCTTTCACTTCCTGCAAGACTCGTTGAGCCAACACTCGGGCGGCTTCGGCGTAGGTGATGTCGTTGAGCAGTGTCAGGGCATGCAACGGGGTGTTGGTCCGCGAGGGGCGGACGGTACACACCTGCCGACCAGGGCTATCGAA
>CALMBE010000364.1 GCA_937860165.1 uncultured Planctomycetaceae bacterium | reverse complement strand
GGAGAAATGCAAAACCCTCGAACGAGATTCTATAGGATACCCCAAAATTAAGCAAAAGCCTCTCGAAATTCGGGGGATTTTCAGAGAAATGGGAATTGTGAAACCGGAAAAGGCAACGGTCTACGGACGACTGACCACGGACAACCTTACCCCTCAATCGCGGTTCAGAAATTCCTGCATGGCAGCGAGTGTCTCGGGGCTGACGTGGTGCTCGATACCCTCGCTGTCGCTGGCTGCAACGGCTTCTCGGACCCCGATGGCCAACAAAAACTCGTACACCGTCTGGTGACGTTTCCGAGATTTGTTGGCTAAGCGCTGTCCCAGGTCCGTGAGCTCGAGTGGTTTGTAGGGCTCGCTGACCACCAAACCACTTTCTTTGAGCCGGGCGATTATTTTCGTCACGGTGACATGGCTGACATCGAAGCGTCGGGCGAGATCGACAACCCGACAAATCCCCTTCTCGGCCAGCAAGCTAGCAATGGCTTCGACATAGTCCTCGGCGGTTTCAGCCGCATGATCCCGCCGGGTACGCCGGTGTCCAACCGCAATTTCTCGGAATTCTTCCATAAGTATTAGAACAGGCAAAAACTCGATAAAACAATAGTGTAGCCAATGCTACACAATGACCGATAATGACAACTAGAACAGACTTGGAACTGCTAGGGATTATACCAATTTCAAGGGTCCATGTCTGCTTGGAAATTTTTTCAACTATCAGGCAACCTAAAAGTGAGAATCCAAGTGAAACACGCGAGCACGAAATATCCGTGTGCTGATCTCCCCCAGAGACGATTTGGATTGTCCATTTTGAGAAAACTTTTCTTGTCGGTCGTTTTAATGTGGGGAGCACCGTGCCACGCGGACTCGCCCACACTGTTCCTTTGGAGTTCCGCGTCTGAAGTCACCGGGGGACCCGATTTGGAGGAACCTCTGGTGACGGACCGTCCGGATTTTACCGAAGCCTCTTTGACCGTGGGACGGGGAGTCACCCAACTCGAAACAGGCTACACTTACGCCTTCGATGACAATGGTGTGGATCGAACTGTAGCGCACTCGTATCCCGAGTCGCTTCTGCGAGTTGGTGTGTTGGCGGACTGGTTTGAATTGCGAATGGCTTGGAATTACACGCAAGAGAGTGTCGCAGGAGTAAGCAACTTGGGGAGCGAGGATTTGTACCTCGGTGTGAAGTTTGGACTCACCCCTCAGGAAGGACTGCGGCCCGAGATGGCACTTGTGCCTCAGATGACTGCCCCGACCGGAGGCTCTGACTTCACCGCCGACGAAGTCTTGCCCGGCATGAACTGGCTCTACAGTTGGGATGTGAACGATTTCATTAGCACGGCAGGCAGCACACAATGCAATCGCACGCTCGATGAAATCACCGGAGATGCTTACAGTGAATGGGCCCAATCGTGGACCGTGGGATATGGACTCTTGGATCGAGTGGGGGCCTACACGGAGTGGTTTGCATTCTTTCCCCACAGTGCCGACACGGCTACCAACAAGCACTATTTTAATGGGGGATTCACCTTCCTCGTTAGCAACAATGTCCAGTGGGACATCCGCGCAGGCCTGGGCTTGAACGACGCAGCGGACGACTACTTTGTTGGGACAGGGCTCTCGCTGCGATTTCTGTAATGGAAAGAGCTGAACCACTAAGACTCGAAGGACACGAAGAATTCCAAACGATTAGTCACGGATTTCCCAGTGCAATTCCGATCTCTTCGTGCCTTAGTGGTAAATTCCTTTGATCTAAAACAGCGACTTGACACCAGGTGTCAGTCCGTGATAAAGTGTAGCCAGTGCTACAATTTAGGAAAGGGAAATAACATGCCTCTCACCAAAATCATTGTTATCTCAGGCTCGCTGGTGGTACTTTCACT
>CALMBE010000363.1 GCA_937860165.1 uncultured Planctomycetaceae bacterium | reverse complement strand
GTCGCGATGCCCTCGTCGACCAGCTCGAGGTCGAGCGACTCGAAGTTTGCCACGGTTTCTAAATCGAGCGGATGCTTGACGCTTCCTGCTTTTTCTTCCGGGAGCCCCTGTAAAGTTCTCCGGGGAACTCGCAGCAAGGCAGCACCACACTTACTGCACCGTCCCGCCGCTAGGGCAAGTTCGTCAACTTCGGCGTTGCAGGCGTTGCAGGTTTGCATGGTGTCAAGAATGTGGATGGGACAGCAGGGATAAGTCGTTAGTGGCTGGTGGCTAGTGGCTAGTGGTTGGTGGATGGCAAATGGTAATCTCGCAGTCCCTGGTATTCCCTGCCACTAGCCACCTTCTACCCTTCCTCTCCGCGTCCTCTGTGGCTCTGCGGTTATAATGAAACAGGGAAAGACTTTTTTGGCGGGGAGTGAGCGGCAACCTTGATTGTATTTGAGAATCGCCCAAACTGCAGCAGATTATGGGTTTTTCCGCTTTTTCGGGATGTGCAACTGCAGTTTTCGCCATTGCTGGGCGGTCGCTTGGGCCAAGGCCTCGTCGACCTGTTTGGCCCAATTCTGGGCGTTTGCGCTGGCGGCTAGGCCAACGGCTAGGGCGGTCCACTGGGAAAGCTTTCCTGACCTGCCTGCGGCGATTCCAATGGACTGCTGAGACCATGGAACATTGTCGGCAAGTGCGGCAGCCGGGTGTTTTGCACTATTCCCAGAATGACTCGCCTGTTTGGCGGCGCTTGGCTCGGCGCTGCGATCCGAGGCATCTTCCACCGCAGGCTGTTCGCCGAGAGGGGTGCTTGACTGTTCATCCGTGGGGGGACGATCGCGGGTTCCCTCGGAGTCGTCGCCAGGGTCGATCACCTTGCCATTGCGGACGTAAACTTCGATCACCAATCGCCGCGCATTGGTTTCCAGATTCACCAAGTAGAGCGCGTAGTGATTGTCGGGGAGCGTGCGGAACAGCGCGGGGAGGTTTTTCAATACTTCCGGACGCAGCCGATAGCCAGTCCCTTCGGACCCATCGGCGGCAATAATCCGCAATTCCAGAAATCGCTCCGAGGCCGCTTTGGTTTCACCCGAGACACTCCGCACGTCGCTTCCTTGTTGGACCGTGGTCGTGGATCGGCCTGAGTCGAACAGCATCCCAGCGTCGGAGGTTTCGGGGAAACTGAGGAGCGGCACTTGGGGGGTGGTATCGATGCGAAACTTTTCGGCCCCCAGGCCCGGATTTGAAATGGCAACCAATTCCAGATTGCTCTCGCCCGTATCAACGACAAACGTGCCGAAATCGTCGTCCCGGATTTTTACCGAGATGGTAATATCGGCTGCCGGGTGCAGCGGATCGGGGGGGCCCGAGTATTGGTGCGAAAGAATGTAACTGGTGGGTGTGGGTCCGACGTGGACTGTTTCCACGACAAACCGATCCGCCGGCGGGAGAGCAAGTTGGTCTCCCCAGTCAACCAAAATATCGAAACTGTCCGCGCCCGGATCGGCAAACGACAAGGTCAACGTCGTGATTCCCTCGGACGTGACATCGGTTGCCGCGATGGGGTCCAAGGTGGGATTCACATTCAAGACGCGGACTTCGATGGTCTGGATATGAGTGTCCAGGTCGTCGTCGTGCAGGGTCACCGTGATGATGTAAGTGTTGTCGGGGGGGGGATTGGTGAGCTTGTCGGCATCGTTGTCCGCAT
>CALMBE010000362.1 GCA_937860165.1 uncultured Planctomycetaceae bacterium | reverse complement strand
ATCGAAAGTGCGGCACGCGGCGTCGCGCCTTTGGCATATAAGTCGCTCAACGCATTCAACGCTGCAATCCTCCCCAGGAGAAATGGGTCGTCAACAAACGCGGTGAAGAAATCGGTCGAGACAGCTGTCGAGAGGCCCGCACGATGCGCAATGAGCGCAATGTCGTCAGGCGAATCAAGACCCATCAAGACGTGGTCGTAGTCGGTCTGTTCAAGTTTTGGCAAGCATTTTTGGAGAACTCGGGACGACGTCTTGCTGCCACAACCACCACACTGTCTCGAAAGCTCAATGTTCGCGGAGGAGGTTTGGTGTGCGTGCATCATCTCCGGAGGGTCGTAGTCTTGGTACTTTGCCATGAACCTCAAGTCGATCCAGTTCTTAAGCCACCAGCACCACCGGGCGTGAAAGCTGAAACCTCGATAATTCAGGATAGCTCGACTGTCACCAGTTTTGATCAAAGAAAGAAACTGTTTTTGTGGTTGCCAGGTCAGTAATCTTTGCCCCTGGATTTTTCGACGAAGGTTCTCCCACAAGACAGGCCCTTGCCGCACGGCATAAACGCCAGCCTTGTCGTAATGCTCTCCCGCGACAGTGCCCGTATCTCCTACCGCAAATACTTCGTCGCTTCCCGTGCTCTGCAAGGTACTGTGGGTGAGCAGGAATCCGCACTCATCCAGGGGTAAATTCAATTGGCTGAGCAACGCTGGTGGCTTGGCAGAAGTAGCCCAGATAACAATATCGGCCGCCAACTTGTGGCCATCTTCAAAGATGAGCTGTTGATCGTGTTCAACATGTGCAATCCGGGAATGGAATCGAAGTTGAATACCTTGCTTTAATAGCTTGCGAGTCGCCAGCCGCCCTGGACGATGTGGCATTTCATTAAGTAACCGTCCAGCAGCTTCAACGAGGGTGATGTTCAGTAATTTCTTGCTGGGATAATTCTGCTTCAGAAACTCCAGCAAACAAGATGTAATCTCCACACCTGCAGCTCCGCCGCCGACTATTGCAATAAGCAAAGTCTCGCGAGTACGCTGTGAGAGGGTCTCGTCAATCTTGGCTCTCAAGCGAGGCAGGAATGTCTGCATCGGCTTGATCGACAAACCTCCTTCACCTCCGGTTGGGATAGCGGGTCGCGAGCCAATCCCCACTGACAGAAGGTCGTAGTTGACGGGGGGGCGATCCTCCAGGAGCAGGCGACGGCCAGCGACGTCGTGTCCCATCGTCTTGGCCTGGACGAAGCGCACTCCGCAAGACGCGCAGAGACGTATGAGATCGATTTCCATGTCCCGCGGTTCGTATTGACCTGCAAGCGTACCGGCCAGCATGCCTGAATAGGTAGCAACCGTGTTGTCCGAGACAAGCGTGAGACGAGTGTGCGGAATCGGATTCATCCGCCACATTCGAATAATATGAGCGTTAGTATGTCCAGCGCCCAAGAGCACTATGTCGTTTTCAGGAAGTGATTCGTTCAAGTAAGTTGCTCTTTATTTCCGCGGAAGCCACTCACTGCCGTTTCCAGAGGAGGTTCAGCACCGTATTATACAGTGGAAAGGGTAAGTTCTGAAGGACGATGGAACACTGGTATCTCTTTGCCTCACCTAGGATTTTAGTTTCATGCAGCGTTATTTGCTACTCGGCACCGCTGGTCATATCGACCACGGAAAAACAGCGCTCATCAAGGCACTCACGGGGATTGATACCGACCGGCTGCCCGAGGAGAAGCAACGCGGTATCACAATCGATTTGGGGTTTGCCGCCCTCGATCTGGAGGGCTTGTTGTTGGGTATTGTCGATGTTCCCGGGCACGAGCGGTTCATAAAAAATATGTTGGCAGGGGCGTTGGGCATCGACTTGGCTCTGTTGGTCGTGGCTGCCGATGAGGGGGTAATGCCACAGACCCGGGAGCATTTCGAGGCGCTGAGCTATTTGCGGATTTCGGGGGGAGTGATTGCCATCACCAAGTGCGATCTGGTCGATGAGGGTTGGATTGAGTTAGTAGAAGAGGATGTCTCTAAACTGGTCGCTCACTCATTTCTGCGAGATGCTGCGATCGTTCATGTCAGCTCCAAGACTGGGTACGGCCTCAAGGAGCTTCGCTCCGAACTTGCCGAAGCGGCTGCCCAAGTGCCGGAGCAGAGTGCGGAGGGACCTTTCAGGCTGTCGGTGGATCGCTGCTTTTCTGTACCGGGACAGGGGACGGTCGTTACCGGCAGCGTAGCCAGTGGGGAGATTTCCTGTGGCGACAAGCTCCAGCTATTGCCCGACGATGTCTCCGTAACTGTCCGCAATCTCGAGAGCCACGGCCAATCGTTGAGTACTATCCGCCGCGGGCAGCGAGCAGCATTAAACCTGACGGGTGTACACTTTCGCGATATTACTCGCGGAAACATCCTTGCCACTCCTAAAAGCATCGTCCCCAGCAAATTACTGTCGGTATGCGCAACGGCAAGTCGATACCAGAGCCGCCCGCTCAAGTCTCGCACCGATATTCGGTTTTACACGGGTGCTCTGGAAACCGTCGGGCGACTGCGACTGCTTGAATCAAATGCACTTTCACCAGGCGAATCGCAAATCGGTCAAATTGAGCTGCAGCAACCAGTCTGCACAGTCTGGGGTGAACCTTTTGTGGCCCGCGGGCTCGCCGCCAACGAGGTGATCGGTGGAGGCCAAATTGTCGATCCACGGGCCCACCGTGTGGCGTCCCACGATACCATAAGGTTGAGGTGGCTCCGCGATCTTCTCGATGGCGACGATGACACACGTGTCACCGCGGTAGCTGCACTTGCGGGTGCCCGTTCCTGGACACTCGACGAGTTATCCCAACGCACTGGAGTCACGAATGGCGAGGACGTCGTCGATCGCATCGAGGAGAGAGGTGTTCTCTGCCGTTTCAACCTGAAAGGAAGCCCACGTTGGCTGCATCAAGAGGTTGCTTCGTCCCTTGAAGCCAGGTTGATTGGTTGTCTCAATCAGGAGCACCAGGCGGCCCCTCTTTCTGCTCAGATTCATCTGGGGAAACTTCGAAGACATTTTGTCACCCTCGAACCGGCTGAACTGCTAACTCACCTGACCCAACGCCTGTCAGCTTCTGGCCAACTTCGTATCGAGGGTGACTACATCGCGACGGCTCAGTGGCGGCCCAAAATTTCCACGCAACAGACTCAATTACTCGGACAGATATTGGCGAGATGCGAACAAGCGAGACTGACGCCTCCTTCTGCGGGCGAGTTGGCTGCTGAACTTCACAAGCCCTTGGATGAAATAGAATCACTGCTCGAAGTGGCGGTCAGCAGAAAAGAACTCATTCGCCTGCCGGACAAAGATACCCGGGACGCCAAAGCGGCGCAGCGGGCTAGACTGTACTTGCACTGTGAAGCTGAACGCTTTCTCCTCGATCACTTAGCTGCCCAATTCTCTGAAACCACGGAGTGGACTATCAGCCAGTTTGGTGAAAAATTAGGACTTTCGCGAAAATATGCGATTCCAATCTGTAACTATCTCGATCAAACTGGGATTACCACTCGGCTGAATGAAAAGAGGAAACTTAATCCTACAGCGCTAGGTTGAACAGGGAAGAATAATAAAAAGCCACGGATTTTATGGATGAAACACGGATGATTGGGAGTGATGCGTTGGGTGGTGGCAAACAGGGTAGTCGCCG
>CALMBE010000361.1 GCA_937860165.1 uncultured Planctomycetaceae bacterium | reverse complement strand
CGACGCTCTTCCGATCTGCCTATTACGATCTTGCGGTGGCCAGCCTGGAGAGCGCGCTGGCGCACCATGACAAGGGCGCGGTGGATGCGCAGTTTGCATCCTTGTTCGATGACCGCGCCACCGTGGGCCATCATCGCGATCTCGACCTGCTCGCGAGTGAGCGACTTCATCGCCGCGTCGCGCGACTTGCCGTCGGCGAGGGTGAATTCCAGGAGTTGTCCCTTAGTAACATCTCCCAATCCAGCAGCGGTGCCCGCAAAGGCAAAACCTGAATTGTAATTCGCTGAATTCGGCAATGGTGTAGGAGAGCCGGGAATCACTTGGCTCGGCTTGGGAACCACGATCCCATCGCTGCCGTACATATCTCTTAACAAACCGTGGAACCGCAGGGCAGAATTCTGGTTGGTGGTGTCCCGGACCAACTGAAAGAGTACGTCGTCGAGTAAATCTTCGTGGGACTGGAGCAAGTCCTTGCGGGCATCGATCTTGGAATAGGTCTTCGAGGCAGTGCGAAACTGGTTCGACGACGCAATAAACGCCGTGCCAACAAACAAAAACAGCGTCAGCAGCCCCAGCACAACCAACAGCAAGATACCACGGCGTTCTTGAGGCGAGCCGTTAGCGTAAGCGCCCGGAGTCCGGCGGTGGTATCGATTCGGGTGTTTCTTCATGGTTCTGTTCCGCATCGCGTCACTTTCCTCCCCCGACTCACGTCAGGGGCTCGTGCTTCTCTCTAGCCTCTCAATCCAACACCATCGTTCGGGTGTACACATCGACTACGCCAGGAAGGATTGCTACGCGGAGATCCCAATAGCTACGCTGTTTTCCCATCGCACCTCTCGATTCCGGCCAATCAGGGCCTTGGACCATAGCGATACGCGCCTGTTCGGCACGAGTGTTTCCATTAGGTAGATGTACAGTAACCGAAGCACTTTCATCGTCGAGTGCCAAGAGTTTATACCACTTCATTAAACACAGTTCGGGTACAGTCTGATGCACCCCAATCACGGCAATCCAGCTTGAAGGCTTGATTCCGTCCAATGCGGTTTCGACGGTATCGGCATCATTTGTTTCAGGTCCCTCGTCAATGTCATAAATCGCCAACTCACCATTTCCGAGAAACTCCGCTTCAACC
>CALMBE010000360.1 GCA_937860165.1 uncultured Planctomycetaceae bacterium | reverse complement strand
CCACGACGCCCGAGCCCATTAGTGATCTGGCGATCGTGCTTGACGTATCGGCCAGCATGAACGAGCAAACCGCCGACGGCCGGACGAAGCTCCAGACTGCTAAAGAGGTGGTGAGCGAACTGGTGCGAAAGATCCCTGCGGGGCTCAATGTGTCGGTGGTGGTCTACGGCCATGCACCGGGCTGTTCGGCCGTGAAGTTACTGCGTTCGCTCTCGGAGCTGAAGGCGGCAGACCGCGAACCGCTGATCGCCCAGATCGAGGCGTTGCCGGCACTCGGCAATACACCCATTGCCCTGTCGCTGCGACAAGCCGGTGCACAATTCGCTGGGCGGCAGACTTATTGCGGGATTGTGCTGGTCACCGACGGCTTGGAGAGCTGCAACGGCGATCCGTCGGCCGAAGCGGCCAAGCTTGCCGAAAATCCCATGCTACGGTTCGGCGTGAATGTAGTCGGCTTCGGATTGAAGCTGGGCGAACAAGCCGCGACCGAAGAAATCGCCAAGCAGGGTAAAGGAAAATATTACGACGCGCAGGACCGCGCGGCGTTAGTCGCGGCGATCGACGAAGTCACCAAGAAGCTCGAGCAAAACGCCAAGCCAGCCCCGCTCAACGAGGCGACACCGACCGGCCGACGGGCGGTGGTGGTTGTCTCACCGACGGTGAAGCTGCCTCAGGTGAAGGAAATCGTGACGGTTAGTGACCAAGCGTCCTACTACACTGTCAACTCTTACGCGATTAACCGAGTGAGCAGCTACGACACCGAGTTGCGGCAACCGAGCGACAAGCCGATTGGAATCTGGTGGGTGGGGGAAGCGGGCATCCCCGTGGAGATGGTCCGTGCGTTTGAGAATCCCGAGCGGAAGGTCGTCAAGCTGCGTCCGGAAGATTACTTGGGAATCGTGCGGGTGACGTCTGAAGCACCGGCTGACAATGTGCGGGTGGTCGTCACCCAAACGGATGCGAGTGCCGGCACCGTCGACAGCTACAAAGTGCAGGAATCCAGCGGCTACAATCAGGATATGGTCGTGCCAGTGGGAACCTACATGCTGTGGATCGCCCCGAAAGGAGAGACGCCGACGCTGCTGGAAGAAGAAGTGCAGGTAAGTGGAGGACAGGTCTCGGCGTACGAGAATTAGCGAGCAATTCTCACGACGCGGAGTCGCGGGCCGGGTAATTGGCTTCGATAAACTCAACTTTACTTCTGCCGACAGCCCGCTGGATGTGGGTTTCGAGACGGTTGAGGCCTGATGACTTCCGTCGGGCTCGGGACGAGCCGGCTCGCGCCTAATTGCCGCTTTTTTCATGCGATCGCCGCAGGCGATGCCTGCCGAGCCAGAGTGCCACTGCCCACATCAGCAAAAATCCCCCTGTGGTGGCGGCTACGACCCAGAGTTTCCGGCGGTCGTGGCCGGGATTTTCACCGGCGGGGGCCCAATAGGCTCCCAGGGCCAGCAGGACACCCCAGGCGGCCAGGGCCCCGAAGATTATTGCTAAGGGCAACCAGCGGTTCGTTCCCGCTGCGACGGGGTCGCTCTTGGTGGGATTATCGCTCATCGAGGTTCAATCGGCTCCTGGAAGTGGCCCGGGGAGGCTGCGTAATTGCAAAGTTGTGCTAGTCGGAATTCATCGGCCAGTTTATCGTAGTCGGAAACTCGTGCCGCTTTCCCACGAATCGACCATTCTCCCCCAATCACTGAGAATCGACCAGGAGCATCCTCCCATGATCATTGGTGTCCCGAAAGAGATCAAACTCGATGAATACCGCGTGGCTATGCTGCCGGTCGGTGTGGAAGAACTAACGCGCCGTGGGCATCAGGTGCTCGTCGAGCAGGGAGCCGGCCTGGGTTCGGGCATTGCCGATCACGAATACCAGCAGAACGGCGGTGAATTGGTGTCCGAGGCCCAGGAGATTTTCTCTCGCGCGGACATGATTGTGAAGGTCAAGGAGCCGATGCCTGCCGAGTGGCCACTAATCCGCAGTGGGCAGATCGTGTTCACCTACTTTCATTTTGCCGCGG
>CALMBE010000359.1 GCA_937860165.1 uncultured Planctomycetaceae bacterium | reverse complement strand
TCTATTGATGACTTGTTAAGTTGCTAGCAGTGTCGCTGCCAATCGGCTGAAGTGTCACCTTTTCTCCTGCTCTGCCGCTTTGGTCACTTGATCTTGCAGTTTTGCCACCGTCGCGAGCGTCTTGTCGGAATTGGCCAGCGCCTTCGTGCGACAACCCGCGCAACACAAAAAGACCGGTTCGTTGTTGACCATGATTTTCACCGGCACTCCCATCGCTCCTAAACGGCTCTCCTCCATCACGGGACAAAATCCCTGAGCCTCTGCCTGTTGCCGATCTTCCGGACTGAGTTTTGCCAAGCTGGCCTCAACCTCGGCGGCTTCCACCTTGGCCTGCAACTCCTTGACCACGGCGAGCGTATTGTCGGGGTCGGCCATGGCTCGCTTCCGACATCCCGCGCAACATAAAAACACAGGCTGGTCTTTGACCATCACTTTGATGGGTGGACCCATCGCTCCTAGTCGATTGTCAGCCAGGACGGGACAATATCCTTGAGCCGCGGCCAGTTCTCGATCTTTGGGCGCGAGCTTGGCCATGCTCTCCTTAATACTTGCTTCCTCTTCACTGTCACCTGCTTGGGTAGCAACCGCGCCATGTTCGGCGTGTTGTTCCTCGGCGGCGATGACTTCGCTAATGCGACATCCAGTCAGTGCCAGCAACACAACTAAACCGACATAACAAGAAATCTTCATCGCATAATCTCCTACTTAAAAGTTGGAACACCATAAAATCGCTAACATGATTCCCCGACGTTGTAAGAGCCGGTTTCAAAAAAACCGGTGGCTAGCGCCATTCGGCTGATTTTATCAGCCGCGACGCGCTAGCGTTCGGTTCCTTCGACCATTTTGAAACCCGTGCTACTCCTTCACGTATTCCTCGGGGGGGAGAATGTCTTTCACAGTTTCCTCATTCTTAGCCCACCCCACAAATTCGTCGACGCATGGCGGACAGCAGAACTCATATGTTTTTCCGCCGACGATCCAGGAACAGGCGGGGTTTGCCTTGGTCATGGTGACCGGACAAATTTTGTCGCCCGGCTTGGGATGCATGTCGTGCTTTGCCTTGAAACCCTTGAATTTCTCAGAGACCGTCATATTGCCGTTGGCTTCAATGTCGGCTTGCGTGTAGATGCCACCGGCCGTGAGATAGAGCTTTTGCTCCTCAGAATCCGCGACTTTAGCAGGCATCAGGGACTCGTTATGATCCTGGGTCGTCGTGCTAAATGCGAGCCGAAATCGGTTGCTGGCAATCATTATTTTGGGCACGGTCACATCAACACCCTGCCCCACGACCGCATCGGGAAGCTGCGCCACGAACAGCGAGGACTTGCCCTCGGCATCGCCGGGTTGGGGTTTTGGTTCCAGGGGAACAGGCGATGAGTTTGATTCGCCCGTGCGCTTCACATAAGCCGTCATTTCTTGAATCTCGATGTCCAAGACTCGTGTCTCATCGTCTCCGAGCGTGTATAGTTGCAGTTCGCCGCTTGCGGTGACAATGGCCTCGACGTGATAACTATCTCGGCCCAATGAGACGAGAGTTCCACCGTGCATCGTCGGGCCATGCAACATGTCATGATCCGAAGCGGATACCTTTGAAGTCGGTTCCTCGGTTTTGGAGCTGGTACAACCTGATACGGTGAGCAGCCCCGCTCCTAGCATGATTGCCCCCGTCGAAGCCAACAAAAAATTTCTCGACATGTAAATGACCTCCTAATAAAAAGCCTGTGATGTCTTTGATGCCACGCAAATCACCAGAGTTTTTTGGCAGCAACGAATAGCTTATTGAGAACCTGAAATGTTGTACCAATTAGGTACCAAAGAAAGATCGCGCGATTTGACAGACCACACGATCACGCCATGAACGGCTATCTCAACATTGCAGCCTGTGGTGTGCGCGCAGAATCTCCCTGCCAGAAAGGCCGGGTTTCGCATGAGCACCAAAAAGCACGGAAGAGAGGTTCGCGCCAGCGCTATTTGAGAGTGCGTCGTTGCCCACAAAATTCCACTGACCGTGGACTTGGTGATCAATCGTCGTGACCACGCCACCTTTGCAAATCTGCAACGCGAACAGCACCTGTTGATTCTTTCCACAAGGACAATCCTTGTGACTGTGTTCACAGGGAGCTTGTTGAGATTGCTCAGCCTGCTTTGCTCCATCTAGATGTTCGTGATGCTGGTGAGGATGAAGGGGGTGCGAGTGTGAATGAGTGCAATGAATGGGAGTTGCCGTCTTTGCTAGCGAACTGCCACAGCACTCCGCTTCACATCCCCAGGGGAATAGCACGCGCGTACTGCAACAACAGAGTGCTGGTCCCCAGACCACCACAATGCCCAAATACGTTGCCATTGCCGTGCGAAACATCGAGTTGATCCAAATAGCGAGCTTAAGTGTGACTCGATTCTACTACCGAGCCTGTCAACGGACAATAGAAGTCGTAACACTTCAGCCGTCTGAAGCAATCGACTTGAAAGCCTCATTCTGGCGATATTCGGTTTCTTGCGTGATTGATTTTGGGTAATCTATTGATAACTTGTTAAGTTGCTAGCAGTGTCGCTGCCAATCGGCTGAAGTGTTACAGAATTTGAATCTCACAATTGACAACCGACAACGGACCTCGAACAACATGTCAGATTGGCGGACTCTCGCTCGCCGGAGCATCTAGATCGCTCTCGATATCAGCGGCTGGTCGTCGCGGCCGTTCACCGCCGGGACCACCCGGGCCTCCGCGATTGGGGCGTCCGAATCCACCACCCGGAGGGCCACCCCGTTGTGGGCCACGGCCAGAGATTCGCTCCCGCATACCGCGCAGGGTTTCGGTGAGACTCATGAATTCTTCGCGGCTGAGTTGGTCGTCGCCATTGGCATCGAAGCGATCAAACATGCGATTGGGATCAGGACCCATCCCCGCTCCTCCGCCACCACCACCACCACCGGCACGTGGCCCGAATCCAGGCCCCTCGGGAGGCGGCCCCGCATCGCCAGGATTTTGCAGCGGCGGACGACGTCGAAATTCCGGAGGTCCAGGTCGATCGAACTCTCCTTGTTCTGGAGGAGGACCGGGTCGATCGTCAATTCCAAATCCTTCGCCAGCACCACCACGCCGAGGTCGCCCCTCGCCTGGAGGCCCCGGTGGAGGACCCTGCGGAGGACCACCGGGTCGCCCGCGCCGTTGGCGCATGTTCTCGGTAAGTTTCATGAACTCATCGCGGCTGAGCTGGCCATCTTTGTCGGCATCGAACTCATCGAAGAGTGCATTGGGGTCGGGAGGCCCGCCAGGACCAAAACCGCGCCCCGGCCCTCGGCCCGGACCACCGCCTCGTTCACCCCGTCGTTCACGCATGGCCTCACGGGCCTGTTGGCGTTCGTCGTCGCTAAGCTGTCCGTCGCCATCGGCGTCGAATTCTTCGATCATGCGTTCGCGCATTTCAGGCCCACCCAGCGGAACTTCGCCCGGGGGAGTTTCTTCTTGTGCCCAAACCACACCGGCCAGCAAGCCCGTGGCCACTAACGCCAATGAAAACAATCGGGTACGCATGGTAATCCCTCCTGTAACTGGAAGTGAACTCGCCCCCGGCTTCGCCCTTCGGCAAGGCCCAGCGAAGTGAAATGTCTCTACCTTTTCAACTCCAAAGAGTGGCTTAAGTTTCGGTGGAAGTAGAATATCTGGGGGGAAAAGAGGGCAGCCCAGGCGAGATTCAACAGGTTTTTCGGAGACTTCGTGAAACTTGCAGCTCGGTAGGAAGTTCGCTCAAAAACTGCTATCTTGAAGCAGGAGAACTGCAAAGTTGAATTTTTAGACCGCCAACACGCCAATTGAGTCAACCAGGGAAAGAAACGGAACACTAATCTTCACTAATGACCACTAGTCCAATAATCAGCGTAGATTAGCGAAGATTAGTGTTCCCTTCTCCGTATTCTTAGTGAGCTTGGCGGCTCCAATGTCCGACTTTGCAGTTCCCCTGTATCTTGAAGCAGGGCCAATGACTTTTTCACAATGGAGGGTGTCATGGCCACGGCGGTACTCCGCTGTGGCCATGTTTTCTCGACGATTCACATGCCC
>CALMBE010000358.1 GCA_937860165.1 uncultured Planctomycetaceae bacterium | reverse complement strand
TTCGGATACCGTTCCACAAGGCCAAGCTGTTGGCCCGGCGGAGATTAGTTTACGGCCAGTGGTGAATAATCGATTTGGAGAATTGCTCCGAGGTGATGTGATTCAAGGCAAATTTTACCCTGGGAGGTATGGCTCGGACGGCGAACCTGCATTGAGCGATCAATACGATCTTTCGGCCCAATTGAAAATGCAGGGCCTTCCCAGCTACGTGCCTAATACGAAGTCCCTTTTCCGCAGTAATTGGGGCACTTTGCCGGACCTGCGTTGCCGTTATGCGGTGGGCCTTAATGACTTCGGCCAATCCATCGTGGAATGGAATGCCAACGACTTTGTCGACAAAAACAGCGATGGCGATTTCGATCCGGGAATCGATGCAGGCCGTCTCGACGAAGACAATCCCTACGAACTGGACCTGTCGGCCACCGGGCCGCGGGGGGTGGGGACGGGGGTGGACAATCCGTATTCACTGGGCGAATTCGAGCGGCTGCTGCGGGCTTATGATGTCGATGCGGGGACGCTTGCTCCACGACTCTATGAGTTGCTCAACGGCAATCAAACATCGCCGAATATCATCGATCTCAACAATTGGCGGACACTGCTGACGACCGACAGCTACGACACGCCGGAGCCGGGGTTTCAGTTGCCGGATTGGGTGAGTGGCGGAGTGCCTGGGGTTGCGAACAGTGGCTATGCGACGGTGATGGGTCGGCCCCCGGTGAGCGCGACGTTTGCGGATTTGATTGAATATCGGCTAAAAGTAGAAAAACTTAGAACCCCGACAGCGACAATCAACAATCTCATTGAATTGCGGAAACTGGTAGCCCCCGAGATGATGGCGGGGTTGAAGTTGGATTTGAATCGCCCGCTGGGCAATGGCCGGGATGACGACAATAACGGCGTGGTGGATGAACCGGGGGAACTGGAATTCAACGACGCTAATAGCAACAGTACCTTGGATACGGGCGAAGAGGCCCAGTGGTTCATCGACGAAACACGGGCAGGAATCGCGGCCTCGCAGCCGATTGCAGACTTCGAGAACGCCGCATACCGCGACACCTACGACCGCGACGGCAGTGGCACGATTGACGCCAATGAACAGGCGTTAAACAACCCGACCGATCTTCTCGGCAGGATCAATCTGCACAATTATCGCCGGCAACTCATGGCCCGGCATCTGTACGTGCTGGCGATGAGCGTTATCGATCCGTTTGTGGTGACGACTACCGAAGGCAAGGCCAAGTGCCGTCACCTCGCGCAGTGGGCGATCAACGCGGTGGATTTTCGTGATCCGGATAACATCATGACGGCGTTTGAGTACGACGAGAACCCGTTTGATGGGTGGGGGCCTGACGGAACAATCGACGCGACTTATCCCACGGCCAACGCCGTGCAACTCGTCTGGGGCACCGAGCGGCCTGAGCTTTTGATTACGGAGACTTTGGCTTGGCATGATCGGGGTGTGACTGACGAAAGTGGGGAAAAAGCCGATCTCGATGAATCTGACTCAAGTGAGGCAGCACAGGTTGATACTACAAGTCGTGATCCAGAAGCACCTTGGGATAGAAGCTTTGATCAGCGATATCGGCCCCAGGGGGCAGCTTTTATAGAACTATACAATCCCTGGGCACCTATTCCTGGTGCCAGTGCAGATACCCATGCGGTCGAAGGAATCAACTGGAGTGAGAATCCTGATCCTAGCTTCGATGGTTCTGATCTTGGTGTTAATCTCGGTGCTATGACTGTAATCGGCAACTCACCCGTTTGGAGAGTGGCTGTCTATCAGGTTAGAAACCTAACAAAAACCGGAAAGCAAGCGGACGGGACAAATGAAGTTTTGCCAGGAAATGATAAGGATCCAGACAGTTCTCAGAAAGAATTAGCACCCTCTACGATTGACAGAAGTATCTATTTTACTGGAAGCGATCCCAATTTCACTGATGACGGTGTTGCTTTTTACAACGACTCTGCAGGACCTTTAATACAATCTGTTCGCCCTGGCAGATATATGGTGATCGGTTCCGGAGAAAAGACTCAATCAGGTCAGTATTTAGCAAACTATGGAATTCGAGAAGGTGCTCCTTATTTTGATCACACCCCACGTGGTATTATCCTTGATTCCAACTTGACATC
>CALMBE010000357.1 GCA_937860165.1 uncultured Planctomycetaceae bacterium | reverse complement strand
CTCTTTCCCTACACGACGCTCTTCCGATCTGTCCTGGCTGTTTTTCCCCCGCCCGGAGGGCGGACGAAATAGGGCGGCATGCGTTCGCCCTCCGGGCGAGGAAGTTGTCGGGTACTTCTATGCCAGGGACTTCAGTCCCTGGATTTCAGGGATCAATCACTCGTGCCGCAGCGCCTCGATCGGATCAAGCCGCGCCGCGCGCAAAGCCGGGTACACCCCGAACACAATTCCCACTAGCAGCGAAATCACAAATGCCAGAGGGATCGACCAACTCACCAATTGCGGTTCGACCTGGCGAATTAGGTCGGGAAGGGTGGCCATCTGCGTGGGAAACCATTTTTCCAGTCCACTCCGCAGGAGGAGCGAGATCGGGCGGCAAAACAGTCCACCCAAGACTCCGAACAAGCCCCCGGCAAACGAAAGCACCGTGCTTTCCACCAAAAACTGGCGGGTGATATCGGCCCGCTTGGCTCCCAGCGCGCGGCGGATACCGATCTCATGGGTCCGCTCGGTCACGGTAGCGAGCATGATATTCATGATGCCAATACCCCCCACCACCAAAGAGATCGTGGCAATCATCCCCAGGAACAAGATAAACATCAACCGCGTCGTCTCGGCTTGTTGCAAGAGCTCCAGTGGCACGGTAATGCCGAAATCGCTCATCGAATGTTGCTGCTCGAGGGTGTTGCGAACCAAGTCGGCTGTGGGAAGTACCATGTCGCGCTCGGCCACTTGCAGGGTGATCTGGCTGACTTCGACCCAATCGCGTTGGAACGAACCTGGCTTGAGTACGACTACCATGTCGCCGATTCTGCGCCACAGGGTGGTAATCGGCACATACACGTCGCGGGAATAATCTTCCGCGGCCAAGGAACCGCCGATCCCGGCAGAAGGTGCCCGTGGTTTCATTACTCCCACCACGGTATAAAACTGATCGTCAACCATGATATTTTGGCCGAGTGGATTCCCTGCCGGGAACAGCTTCTCCGCTGATTCGGCGGCCAACACACAATAGTTGCGTTCATGGTCAAGGTCCGAATCAGTAAGAAATCGCCCCAAGTCGCCAACCAATCGCGTCACCTCGGCATAGTCGGGGGTGCAGCCCACAAGTCGCCCTTCGAAACTGCGGGTTTGGAACCGAAATTCCTGCGCAAGCACGCGAATGGGCAAGGCTTTCTCAATCGTGGGAATGGTAGCCATCAGCTGTACAAAATCGTTTCGAGTCAGTCCATAACTTCCATCTTCGACCTCGTCGCTCGAAGGTTTGATCGTCCGCACGATGATATTCTGCGCGCCAAGACTCGCGATTTGCTCCTGGGCCGCGCGCCCGATCCCCTCTCCCATGGCCAACAGCCAGATCACGCTCGCCACGCCGATGAAAATTCCCAGCACCGTCAGGGCGGAGCGCATCGGATGGAGCAACACACTCTTGAAGCTCAACTGAATCGTGTGCCACCACATGGCCATCGCTAATGCCTCTCGTCGGAGAGGACTTCGCCATCGCGGAGCACAATGGTCCGCTTCGTCTGCTGGGCGACGTCGCGTTCGTGGGTCACCATGATAATCGTGCGGCCCTCGTCGTTGAGCGACTGCAGGAGCCCCAGAATCTCGGCGGTTGTTTTAGAATCGAGATTCCCCGTCGGTTCGTCGGCGAGAATAAACTGCGGATCGTTGACTAAGCTTCGCGCTATTGCAACGCGCTGTTGCTGACCCCCGGAAAGTTGAGCAGGCCGATGTTCTAAACGCGATTCGAGGCCGACCAGTTTCGCCAAATCCAGGCACCGCTGGCGAGAGGCCGGCGTCAATCGTCCACTGTAGTAGAGCGGTACTTCGATATTCTCGACCACCGACAACGCCGGGAGCAAGTTGTACGATTGAAACACGAAACCGATTTGACGGGCGCGAGTCTCGGCCAGCTCGTCATCGTCCATTCGAGATACATCGGAACCGCCGAGGACAAAACTACCGGCCGTCGGTCGGTCCAGGCAACCCAAGAGATTCAAGAGGGTGCTCTTGCCAGAACCCGAAGGTCCCATGATCGAAATATAGTCCCCTGTGGGAACATCGAAGGTTACCCCCCGCAGGGCACGGACGGTTTCACCGCTGAGCACATAGTCTTTGCACAGATTCGTAATACTGGCAGCATGTGCCGGGGCGGAAATCATGGGCGACGATCTGCGAAGGGCTCAGTGGTAGGAGACGAAAAAGTAAAACGATTCCGCTTCTCACCATGCGAACTCGCTCGGAAATATTTGAAGGTGTCCGGTTATTCAAGTTACCGTCTTATTCAAGTAACCGTCATTCCCGCGCAGGCGGGAATCTAGTGCTTTGTCAAAACGAAGAGCGAGGATTGCCGTTAGAGTAGCACGAGTCTCCGACTCGTGCCCTATTTAATAGTTTATGGCACGACTCGGAGAGTC
>CALMBE010000356.1 GCA_937860165.1 uncultured Planctomycetaceae bacterium | reverse complement strand
TGCAAGAATTCGGTCGCGAACCCTGCCCCGAGGAAATTGCCGAGCGAGCAGGGCTCTCGCTCGTAGATGCCCGCTGCGTGTACAAGATGACTCGCCATCCCCTGTCGCTCGACCAGCCCGTGGGAGATCACGAAGACAATTACTTCGGCGAATTTTTGGAAGAACATCGCAACGACGACCCGTTGTACGATTCCAACTTGGCTGCTCTCAAGGAACGCCTCGAAGAAGTGATGACAGACTTGTCGCACCGCGAACGCGAAATTCTCAGGCTCCGTTATGGACTGGCCGACGGGTACACTTACACTTTGGAAGAAGTGGGCAAGATATTCTCCGTGACCCGCGAACGTGTCCGCCAAATCGAGTCCAAGGCCGTGCGGAAGTTGCAGTCCCCTTACCGCTCCCGCTCGCTAACTGGGTTTCTTGACTTCACTGTCGTGGAAACTCAGGAAGTCACCTGAGTTCCGCGGCAGGGGTACGACCTTCTCACGAGGCGGAGGCCGGAAGGTTGTAGTTCGTAGGCCGGAACAAGATACCCCCCAGTTCCGGCAGGCGTTATAAAAAGGCGCGAGTTTCGCGTTGCGCGGCGCGAGTTAATTGCGGAAATTAACTCGTTACTCGCGCCTCGAAACTCGTAACTGGTTCCGCCGGAACTGCGGAGTACCTTGTTCCGGCCTACGCTGCTGGCGGGCTAGTTGTTCATCCCCTTGAGGGCCTGGGCTCGGGATTCGTACTGTCCTGCGAGCGAGTCGCGGCCAAGGGCTTTGAGCGATTCGGCGGCCATGTGGAATGCGGTCGCGTTCTTGTCGTCGTTGAGTGTAGCCAAGTGGAACGAATTGTAGGCCTTCTCAAATTCTTCCAAGAGCATGTAGGCATCGCCCCGCTTGATGAAGTGCTCGGCATTGGCCGGATCGACGCGGATCGCTTCGTTGAAATTGTCGGCGGCGCGTTGGTATTCATTGAGTTGCACATAAGCCAACCCGCGATTGACATAAGGCAACGCGAAATTCGGATTCTTGGAAATCGCTTCGCCGTAGCTGTCGATGGCCGCTCGGAAGTCTTCTTCCTCGGCAAAGGTGAAACCGATCCACAGGTGGGGCAGCGGATCGGTGTATTCCAGCGACGCGGCTTGCTCGAGATCGCCACGGGCTAGCCGATTCTCACCCTGCATGTGCCAGCAGATGCCTCGTTTCAGGTAAGCCTCGGCCGCATAGGCCCCGGTTTCTCCGGCTGGGATTGCTTGAATGGCATCGGTGAACGCCTTGATCGCTTCGCCGTAGAGATTCTGCAGCCGCAGGGCCACCCCTTTGCGGAAGTGGGCCTGTCCGGACATGGGATAAGCGTCCGGATTCTCGGCGAGAATGGCTTCCGTATCGGCGATCACGGACTTGTACAATTTGGTTCGCTCGGCAGCGGGGGTTTTTGGGTTCCTGGCGATTTTCAGACTTGCGTCACTGCGGAGTAAGTAACCCTGCACGTAAGTCTTGGGGTCGGAGGTCTCTTCAGGTTTATAGTGCTTAATCGCTTGAGAGAGGGCTTCGACGGCCAGCGGGAGCTTCTCGGGCTTATCCTGGAACAGGAATACGTTGGCTTGCATCGAGTACGATTCGTAGTCGTCGTCCTTCAACTTGACCGACTGGGCCAAGTCCGCTTCGGCTTCGTCGAAGTGACGCAATTGGGCATGGGCCAAACCTCGATTGCGAAAGACTTCGGCATTCTTGGGATCGAGCTCGATGGCCTTATCCAGGACGCGCAAACCGCTGACGGGGTCTTGGGCATGGTTTACGTACATGTCGCCCAAATTCGCGGCGATTTCCGGATCGCGGCGATCTTGTTGGGCGGCATTATTGAAATCGCTCAATGCCAATTCATATTGCTGGAGCTCCCGATAGCAGATACCCCGACCATTAAAGGCCTTCGCGGAATTGGGGTCGATGGTCAACGCCGTCTTGTAATCTTCCAAGGCCGCGACAAAGTCTTCCAACTCGCGATTGGCTTCGGCACTGCCCAAATAGGCTTCGCCATAGGTTTTATCGAGTTCGGTGGCCTTGGAAAAAGCCGTGATGGCCTCGTCCCATTTCTGCTCTTCGAGAAGTTTAGTACCAGCCTGGAAGGCCTCTTCCGCGGCCGGGTCACGCACCAGCCCCTGGGCTTGGGCGGCCTGAGAAAGAATTGTACTTACGGCCAAGGCTCCGACGACACACAAAATTCGCGAATAGGCACTCATGCGATCCCTACCTTAATTCAAAGGAATACGATAATCACTCATTGCGAGCAGTCAGGATGCGAGCCGCTGGGAGAAAGTGTTTCCGCGGCCAGTCACTAAGTGCCCTCATTATCGTACCACGGGGGTAAAGCGCAGCGGCCTGAAGTGCGACTTTCGCGCTCTTTTTTGCGGTCGACTTAGTTCCGATTGGTCTGCCCAGAACGCTTGCAACGGTTGGACACATTCGGGAGCCGCAACCATCGCACCGGGAATAGCCTCGCATTATACCCCGCGTGGTGGCGAATGATCCATTCTTGGGTGCCACTGGCTTTGCCAGTGTCTTCCCGATCAATCCCAGTTCACCAGTCCTAAAGCGAAGACACTGGTAAAGCCAGTGGCACACGAATCCCTCAGTACCGACTGCGTGGAGTGTGGAGTATAGCCCAACGTCAGATGGACTTGATTGGCTGGTGCTCTTTGTTTCCAGCTACGGCCCACCGGCTGTGATTGCCCGCAGTTCGATTGTACTCCGTAGTGAACAAGTCGGCTTCCTCGCTGGTGAATTCGCGCCCGATCGTCCGCTTGAAAACGCGAAATTCATAGATGTGAACGACATGGTCGGTTGGCGGTCCTACCGGCTCGGCGATGATTTCTTCTACGGGGAACCCTTCTACCGAGGCTGCTTCCGATTCGACCACCGGGGCCTTGGCCTCGACCCGCTCAGGTTCTTTACGGGCTCGGGGCTTAGCGGGGGCTCTGCCTCGAGGGGCTTCGGTCTTTTCCTTCTCGGCGCGCGGAGCAGGGCGCGGGCTGCGCTTGGCAGGCTTCTTAGCGGGCGGAGCTTCCTCGACTTCGGCCTCCTCGTCTTCATCCTCGGAAGACTCGTCGTCGTCCTCGTATTCTTCTTCATCGTCATCATCATCGACGAATTCAAAATCGTCGTCTTCAAACAGATCGTCGTCGTCGTCTTCTTTTTTATACGGCATAGCAAAGTCACCGAATCAAACGGAGGGATTAATCGAGAATCCAACCCGATAGGAACTCGGGTGGCTGAAGTGGACTTGTGTCCAAGCTGCCTTCCATTCTCCCCGAGAATGCCGAAACGTCAACGCCTGGGGTGAGACACATGCGTCTAAAGCTGTCATTGCGAGGAAAACTAGGCGTTGTCAATCCGAAAAATGAGGGTGCCATGGCCACGGTGGTACTCCGCTGTGGCCATGCTTCTTTAGAAAGTAGGCCGGAACGAGGTACCCCGCAGTTCCGGCCTGCGACCTGTGGCCAT
>CALMBE010000355.1 GCA_937860165.1 uncultured Planctomycetaceae bacterium | reverse complement strand
GTTTGTGCGGAGATTCTCATGCCCATACCGGAGTACCGGTGTGGGCATGGCACCCTCATTTTTCAGATACTTTCGCTCGCCGCCCGATTCCTATCGCTTCTTCTGCTCGTCCTCACCCGTTTCGAGGACTGCCAGAAACGCCTTCTGGGGGATGTCGACCGAGCCGATCGACTTCATGCGTTTCTTGCCTTCTTTTTGTTTTTCCCAGAGCTTACGTTTGCGGGTGATGTCGCCGCCGTAGCACTTGGCGGTGACGTTTTTCTTCATCGCCGAGATTGTTTCTCGGGCGATGACCCGTGTACCGATGGCTGCCTGGAGGGCCACTTCGAACATGTGACGGGGGATCTCTTGCTTGAGCTTTTTGATCACCGCTCGGCCCCGTACATCGGCATCGCGGCGGTCGCACACGATGGAAAGCGCATCGATCCGATCATTCTTTACCAGGATATCCATCCGCACGAGGTCACCGGGCTCATAGCCCAGGAGCTCATAATCCATTGTGCCGTAGCCCCGCGTGGTGCTTTTGAGCTTGTCGTGGAGATCGTAAATCACATCGGCCAACGCCAAGTCATAGACCAACATGGCCCGGGTGGGTGATAGGTATTCGGTGCGAACGTAGGTGCCGCGCCGATCGGTGCAGAGCTTCATAATTCCGCCGATGTACTCGGTAGGCAACACAAAACTGATCCGCACGATGGGTTGCCGAAATTCCTCGATGTCGCCTTGGTCCGGCACATCCTGCGGGGTGTGAACTTCGATTGTCGCGCCATTTTTTTTGACGATTTCATAGGTGACATTCGGCGCGGTTTGCACGAGGTCGATGTCGGCTTCTTGTTCGAGCCGCTGCTGGATGATTTCCATGTGCAGCAGCCCCAGGAATCCACAGCGAAAACCGAATCCGAGGGCATCGCTTGTCTCGGGAGAAAATTCAAAGCTCGGGTCGTTGATCAACAGCTTGTCGAGGGCTTCGCGGAGTTGCTTGAAATCTTGGCCGTCCGAGGGATACAGGCCACAAAACACCATCCGCTTGGGCTGTAGGTAACCAGCGAGCTTGGTAGCGGGAGCCCCTTCGGCCACGCTCACCGTATCGCCGATGTGAACCTTGTCGAGCGATTTGATGTTGCAAATGAGGTAGCCCACTTGTCCTGCGGAGAGTTTGTTGGCGGCTTTGCGCTGCGGGGCAAAATGCCCCAACTCGAGGACTTCGTGCGTAGTTCCTTGTTGCAGGAATTTGATTCGCTGCCCTTTGGTGACCGTGCCATTCATCACGCGGATGTAGGTAATCGCCCCACGATATTCGTCGTAAATCGCATCGAAAATCATCGCCTGCAAGGTCGCCTTGGGATCTCCAGCTGGAGCAGGAACCCTGGCAATGACGGCTTCAATCACTTCTCGACAACCCAACCCTGTCTTGGCACTACAACCCAAGATTTCGTCGGCATTGACCGCCAGGGTGTGTTCCATCTCCGCGCGGACTTCGGCAGGTCGGGCGTGGTTGAGATCGATCTTGTTCATGACGGGCACGATCGTCAGATTGTGTTCCATCGCCGCATAAGCATTGGCCACTGTCTGGGCCTCGACCCCTTGAAAGGCATCCACCAGCAACACGGCCCCTTCGCAGCAGGCGAGCGACCGGGATACTTCGTACTGAAAATCGACGTGCCCGGGGGTGTCGATCAGGTTGATTTCGTACTTATGGCCCTGAAACTGATAGTGCATCGTCACCGCGCGGGCCTTGATCGTAATTCCCCGCTGACGCTCGAGGTCCATGTCGTCGAGAAGTTGTTCCTTCATATCTCGACTGCTCACCGTTCCAGTGACTTCCATCAAGCGGTCAGCAAGCGTACTCTTGCCGTGGTCGATGTGAGCGACGATCGAAAAGTTGCGAATATAGGCGGGCGAAGTCATGGCAATCAATTATGGTGGAAATTATGAGTGCTTGGAATCTCACTGGGGATGTTCGGGTGAGCCGACAGTTCCGAAGGAAACCGCGGGGCAGGGTTTGGACATTGGGTTTAAGTTTGCTCGGCAAGTTCCAGGGTTACCAAACGAGCCAAACCAGCTGCCCCAATATATCCGGCATTGCCTCCCAGGGTGGCGAAATCGATCCGCACCGCATCGCGAAGCGCGGGCAACAAGCGGCAGCGTACCGCACTCCGCACTTGGTGCAGAAATTCTTCCCCCAGGGGATGACCGGCTCCGCCAAAATTCATCGCCCCACCGAGCAATACGCTATCGGGATCGATTGTATGTATCAAGCTCACGATCCCCAGGGCCAGATACTGGGCCGTTTCCAGTACGGTTTCTCGTGCTAGCGGGTCTCCCCCTTCGGCGGCTTGTGCGATTTCTAACGGCGTGATTCCCCCGTTGCGCTGAAGAATCGCAGCCAGGACGCTTTCACGCCCGGCTACCAATGCGTCTTTGGCCCGGCCCACTACTCCATAGGAACCGCAATAGGCCTCGAGTGTGCCGACAAGGTTGCCTGAATCGCGGCGGGCATCGGGACGCGGGTCAATAACCAGGAACCCGCACTCGGCCCCGCTACTGTGCGATCCTTCGACCAAGTGATCCCCGACGACGATCCCCCCGCCGATGCCGGTTCCCAAAGTCAGCAGGACCAGGCTGTGGGAATTGGTCCCCGTACCCATCCAATACTCGCCAAAAGCGGCGGCATTGGCATCGTTAGCGATCCGTACCGGCAAACCGCAAGTGTCGGCGACCCGATCACGGATCGGGTAGTCCCACCAGCCTGGAAGATTGCCTGGGGTGAGCAGTAAACCCTTTTCCAGATCCAGCGGGCCCGGGGTGGCCAATCCAATGCGGGCCACCGCCGATTTTTCGACTCCCGCCGATTGCAACAGGTGATCGACACCCCGCGCCATCTGTTCAACGGCATGATCGGGTCCCAGTTCGACTTTGGTCGAGACCGAGTGGTAAGCAACCGTCCGGCCACTGACATCGACGAGCCCCAACTTAGTGTTGGTTCCCCCGAGGTCAATCCCGACGAACAACGGCAGTTTTAGGTCAGTCGACGAAATCGGTGGCGGTGAGTCGGGCATAGAATTCAAGGACGGAGAGGTTCCAGGTTCTGGGACCCCTCAGTGTACGTGAATTTCTAGAAGTCGGCAATTCGATTGGAATCGCGGAGAGAACAGCAAAGTAGGGATTAGCCGCCAAGGGCGCCAAAATCGCCAAGTGAATATGAGTTAATTTTGCCAGATTCTCACCAAAAATGAATTCCTTCTTGGCGGACTCGGCGATCTTGGCGGTCCAAATAATTCAACTTTGCATTTCTCCCCGCTGATTTCGCCAGTTCGGAGAGTTACCCCCACAGCTTGGATCGCCTCAACCCGAGAATCGACACCACCCCGCAAAGCATCAAGCCTGCACAAGAAGGCTCGGGGACGACCGAGGTGTGCGTAAACTCGCCGGTGACGATCATGATGGCTCCCGCATACATGTGGAGCGCGACAAAAGGAGCATCGGCGCGGCGCGAGCTATAATGAATCGCCTTTGCCACCAAATCTTTCCCTGTACCGGATT
>CALMBE010000354.1 GCA_937860165.1 uncultured Planctomycetaceae bacterium | reverse complement strand
CGCAGAGCTTGCCCCTCGCGGAGGCGGGGGCGGGAATCCAGTGCGGAGGAAATAGCGTGAAATACTGGATCCCCGCCTACGCGGGGATGACTAGCCTGCCTGGGATCGGCTTTCCCCAATTGTCAAATTGAAAAACTGATCGGCCCTGCCACTAATTCGATAATATAGGGGAAATGCGGCGAAGGCGGCATCATTTTTCTTCTTGCTGCGATTCAAATTCTGCGAATCAACCCTTCGGATAATCCTCAGTGACGAGTATTCTCCGCATTCCATCAGATTGACGCCGCAGTTTCCGCATCGCGTTTGTCCAGCAATTCGTTATAATCCGGCAGAATTCAGTTGCAAAATCCGGTGGGTCGGTCAGTCCGGCCGGTAGTTGTGTGACGCTCGCACTGTTGCGAGTTTGTGGTGGATTGTCAGAATCCACGGTAATTTTTCGGGAAAAAAATCAGAAAGCGTATCTCCTATGAGCCAAACCGAGATCCCTCCCGCTGCGTCTAAGGCCTCCCGTGATACTTGGACAGAAGTTTCCCCGCAGGCTCTGTATGACAAGCTCTTCTCACTGTCGCGGAATCTGTGGTGGAGCTGGCACCCCGAGGTGGTGAGCCTGTTTCGCGATCTTGACCCCGTGCGTTGGCGGCAACTCGACCACAATCCTGTGACCCTGCTGGCCGAGATGACCCCCGATCAGGTCTCGCAGCGGGCCTCGGAAATGGTGCTCTATACCCGTATCAATCAAGCCCATCGGCGGCTGAAGGAATATCTCAACGAAACCCAAAGTACCTGGGGCGCCCGCGAGGCTGGCGTGCTCGGTTCGATGCCGGTGGCCTATTTTTCCGCCGAGTTTGGGATCCACGAATCGGTCCCTATCTATTCGGGGGGCTTGGGGGTGCTCTCAGGAGACCACATCAAGAGTGCCAGCGGCCTGGGCATTCCGTTGGTCGCGATCGGACTGTTCTACGATCAAGGGTACTTTAAGCAACAACTCGACAGCGAAGGCTGGCAGAGTGAAGAATACATCGACACCAAAGTCGAGAACCTGGCGATCGAACCCGCCCGGGACAAGCATGGCAAACCCATCACGGTAACGGTTGAGACCCTCGACGGTCCGCTGTTGGCCAAAGTGTGGTTGATGCGTGTGGGTCGGGTCCCGCTGTACTTGTTGGATTGCGATGTGGACGGGAATCGGCCCGAGGACCGCGAATTGACGAGCCGACTCTACGGCGGTGATGTTCGTACCCGCATTCGGCAGGAATTGGTTCTGGGGGTCGGTGGGGTGAAGGCACTTCGCGCGCTGGATATTTATCCCGGCGTCTACCATCTCAACGAAGGACACAGCGCGTTCGCGCCGTTGGAAGTCATCCGTGAGCGGATGGAAGACAATGGAATCTCGTTCGACGACGCACTCCGCGATGTCGCCCAGCACACGGTGTTCACGACGCACACCCCCGTGCCAGCGGGCCACGACCGCTTTGATGGGAAATTGATCGAAGAACATTTGGGACCGCTCCGTCAGAAATTGGGAATCTCCTACGAGCAACTCATGGGACTAGGGCGCGTTGAACCGCAGGCCGAACACGAACTTTTTTGCATGACTGTCATCGGCTTAAAGCTTTCGCGGCGGGCCAATGCGGTCAGTTCGCTGCACGGTTATGTGTCGCGGCGGATGTGGTCGAATCTATGGCCCTGGCGGGTCGAGGAAGAAATCCCCATCGGCCATATCACCAATGGCGTCCATGTGCCCAGTTGGCTGGCGCATCCCATGCAGATGCTCTACGACCGGTATCTGGGTCCGGAGTGGCAGCGGCAAATGGGGGACTCGAAGACCTGGCAAAAAGTGTACGACATCGACACCGGCGAACTGTGGGAAACCCACAATGTGCTCAAGAGTCGGCTCCTGGAGTTCGTGCGTCGGCGGGTGAGTCGGCAGTGTCGGCGGCGGAACGAAGACGAGGCCTCGGTCGAAGCCGCCCGCACCGTGCTGGACCCCAGCGCGCTGACAATCGGTTTCGCGCGGCGCTTTGCCACTTACAAACGAGCCGATTTGTTTTTGAAAAATATCGACCAATTCGCCGAGTTGATCGAGGATGTGAATCATCCGATTCAATTCATCTTTGCCGGCAAGGCCCATCCTGCCGACGAACCCGGCAAGAAATTGATCCAGGGAATCGCCAATCTTCGTCACGATTCTCGACTGGGTTCGAAGATCGTGTTCATCGAAGATTACGATATCAACGTCGGTCGGCACTTGATCCAAGGGGTCGACGTGTGGCTCAACAATCCCCGCCGTCCCTTAGAAGCTTCGGGCACCAGCGGCCAGAAAGTCGTGCTCAACGGGGGACTGAACTTCTCGATCCTCGACGGCTGGTGGGCCGAGGCCTTCAATGGCAGAAACGGCTTCGCGATTGGGCGCGGGATGCAGCATGTCGATACGGCGCTGGGCGATGAGCGCGATGCGGACGACCTGATGCGGGTCCTCCGCGAGGAAGTCATCCCGCTCTTTTACGACCGCGACGTGGATGGTCTGCCCAAACTGTGGATCGCGCGGATGCAGAATTCAATCGCCACTCTAGCGGCCCGGTTCAGTGCGCATCGCATGGTGATGGACTATGTGAAGCACGCTTACCTGATCGCCGCGGGGGGCTTGAGTTCCGAGATGAATATGAGTTAGTGGCTGGTGGCGAGTGGCTGGTGGCTGGTATTCTGTGGGGAGCGGTGCTGGATTGGCGGTGCGAAGTCCCCCACTTCGTCATTCCCGCGCAGGCGGGAATCCAGAATTCCATGCCAGCTTGTGCTTTGTCAAAACGAAAAATATGGGTGCCATGGCCACGACGGTACTCCGTTGTGGCCATGCTTATTCGGCGCTTCACATGCCCACGCCGGAGGACCAGCGTGAGCATGGCGCCCCTAAATAGCGATTTGGCTAACCACTAGTTTCCCGCCTTCGCGGGAATGACAATATAAAATACCCTCCCCCCTTTCTTCCCGATGCCCACGATCACCTCCCCCACTGACGCCGCGCTCGCTGAATTGTGCCAGCAACTCGCGCAGCTCGCGCGGCAAACCGATCTCTCTGGCTCTTGGCCTGCCGAGCAGCTTCGGCTGTGCGGCGAGTTTGGGGCGTTCGAGTGGTTTCTCGAACCCGAGTGGGGTGGCCAGGGCTGGTCGGAAGAAGATGTGGTCCAGGGCTACTTGGCTCTCAGCCGCGCATGTCTGACGACGACGTTTATCATCACCCAACGCTCGGGGGCGTGTCGCCGGATTGCCACGAGTGAGAACCAGTTCCTCAAGGAACACCTCTTGCCCTGCTTGGCTAGCGGTGAGCGATTTGCGACCGTGGGCATTTCGCACCTCACGACCAGTCGTCGCCATCTGGCCACACCCGTGATGCGAGCCGAGCGGGCCCCCGGCGGATTTGTTCTCGATGGCTACTCTCCTTGGGTAACCGGTGCCTGCCATGCCGAGCATGTGGTCCTCGGGGCGACGATGATGGAAAACAGCACGGCCTCTGCCGAGCAATTGTTGGTTGTCCTGCCGACCGATAAGCCAGGGGTTTCTACCCCACCGCCGATTTCCCTGCTGGGGGTCTCGGCCAGTGCTACGGGCGAGATTCGCTGCGAACAGGTATTTATCGAAGAAGCATGGGTGCTGGCGGGGCCTCAGGAAAATGTCATGGCGCGCGGGAGTGGGGGCGGCACCGGTGGCCACCAGACTTCCACCTTGGCTTTGGGGTTGGCGGGGTCGGCAATCGATTATCTCGCCCACGAATCGACCACCCGCGCGGGGCTTGATTCCCCTCTGGAAGCACTGCGTCAAGAATACAAAGCGGTCTACGCCGACCTGCTGGCTGTAGTGCGGCAGGAACCGAGTTGTTCGCAGGAACTTCTGCGACAGCGGGCTAACAGTCTGGTGTTGCGGGCAACCCAAGCGGCACTGGTCACGGCCAAGGGGGCCGGTTATGTCCAGGGAAATCCCGTGGGACGCTGGTGCCGCGAGGCGCTTTTTTTCCTGGTTTGGAGTTGCCCCCAGCCGGTGCAATCCGCCAACCTGTGCGAACTGGCCGGCATCAGGGATTAGGCAAAGTTCGCTACGGAGGTATTCCAAACTGTAGGAGCCGTCTCCAGACGGCGACTGCGTGTTGGAGATGATCGCCCATCGGCGTCTGGAGACGCCTCCTACCCGGTGGCGACCGTGCTTGTCAAAAACTCAACATACGCCGGT
>CALMBE010000353.1 GCA_937860165.1 uncultured Planctomycetaceae bacterium | reverse complement strand
GGATCACGTGGCTGCCCGTGTCAGCCAGCCCCTTGGCGATTTCGATGGCCTCCTCCAGCGTGCTCACCGCTTCCTCGAATTCACCTGCGCTGGCCAGCGCCGCAGCCAGGGTGTCCAGGGCCACATGTCGGTCGCCGTATTCAAATTCGAGCGCCTGACGGGCTCCCATGATGGCGTTCTGCGGATCGTGAAATTGCTCGTCGGGGCAAGTCGCCAAGAGCCAGGCTCCGTTGCGGTAGGCATGCGCAAAGCGCGGTTCGAGTTCGATCGCGTTGGCGTAGTCGGCCAAGGCGTCGGCGTAGCGACCCATGTCGGCCAGCAGATCGCCGCGACTACAGAGGATTCCCGGATTCTTCGGATCGAGTTCCGTCGCCTGATCGAAGTGGGTGAGGGCCTCTTCCCAGCGTCCCGCGAGGTGACAAGTGCGGGCCAATCCCACTCGCGTCGAAGCGAGTTTTGCATCCAGTCGGCACGCTCGGAGATAATCTTCCTCAGCACTGGCCAGATCGCCGGCCTCAACAAACAGGGTGGCCCGATTCGCAAAGGCTTTGGCAAACATCGGATTGAGTTCGATCACACGATTGAAGTCGTCAAATGCTTCGGCGAATCGACCTGCCTGGGCGTGCGAAACACCTCGGTTGTGCAAGGCCCGCCAATTGGTGGGATCGAAGTGCAAGGCTTCGGCAAAATCCGCTTCGGCAAGTTCCGGCTTTTGTCCATCGGCATAGATCTGTCCCCGACGATTCAGCGACCAAGAGATCAAGTGGTTCGCAAATTTCTTGTTCTCACCTTCCGCGCCTTGACGGATGGCGGTGATGCACTTGTCGATGACTTCAGAAAACTCGGTTTCGGTCATTGCCGTGGTCGAAGCGGTGTGTGCATCGACCAGGGATTGATCGATTTCGTTCAGTGCGGCAGGCTCCGTAATTACCGTTTGGAGAACTGGCTGGGTGCGAATGGCGATATCGTCTTGCGGAGGTACGCGGGTCGGTTTGTTCCGCGCCTCTTGAGATATGATCAAGAAGTTCGACCGGGGCGGACTTTGCCGCGGGGGAGTCACGGTAACCGGGGTCAGTTTTTTCTGCGTAGGCTTAGCTTCCTTGGCAGGTTTCGCCGTGGGCTGTGGGACGATTGTGAGTGTCCCTTGCGGAGTGCTAGCAGCACTGGCTTCGTCGTCCACGATGACAAACGACCCATCTTGTGCGCGGGCGGCCGCAGCGATCAAAATCGCACTCCAACAGCAAAAAACACGGCCTACGAACAAAGTTTTGGAGTGATTCATGTCTGAAGTCCGCAACTGAAAATAAATGCAGGGGAATTACCAACCGCAGCGAAGACGAAAAAATCTCGCCTCGTTCGTGGATATCGACCACCCCGGTACAATCGCTGCAATCCAATTATTCAAAAGAACCGGAATAATGTCCCCAGACTGCCAAGGAGGGTGATTTTGTTGAGAGGGCTGCTATCAGCCGGGGCAAATGTAGGCCGGAGCAAGATACCCCGCAGTTCCGGCAGAACCAGTTACGAGTTTCGAGGCGCGAGTTGTGGATGATTGCGGAGTTTGGATTGCGGAATGTAAGGAGGAGAGAATGGTGATTTGAGAATCGTGTTTGGACTGTTCGCAGTCACACCATCCCACACGTCATCCCCGCGCAGGCGGGGACCCAGTTCTCTAGATTCCCTTCTGCGCGAGAATGACGGCAATGCGATTTCCGGAAGTCCCCAGTTAGTATTCTTCTCAGGCCTTGCTCGTAACTCGCGCCTTTGAACAAGAGAATTGCCGGAACTGCGGGGTACCTTGTTCCGGCCTACGGCCTACCACCTTCCATGTTGTAGGCACACTCCGGGGGCTAACGCCCTCCGGCTCGCCTGCACCTCCATCCCCCGTCCCCCTCATCCCTTCGCCCTACATCCTCTCCCCTACTCCCCCCCTGGGTGATAACTCCGCACCGCGCCGGCTAGCACTTCTTGGCGCGTAAAAAGCTCGGGCTTGAGTTGTTGGTTCGAGAGTAGTTCGGCTTGGTCGAAAAAATGATCCGAGTTCCGCTCGCCGTTCGTGCCGAAAGGGACCAGGCTTGCGCCGCGAACACCGGAGGGGGTAAACTCCCAGGCGGCGAGGTACGAAGTCCCCACGATGCCGTAACGCTGGGTTTGCGAAATCACCCAGGGAATCCGCAAGCTGGGGGAATAATACTGGGTAAACACCACCCCCATCGGCCCGTGCCCACCGAGCATCGGGAGGCTGGGCGAATCGTCGTCGAACCGCGCATCGACTAAATCCGCTAAATGGGGCAGTCGCTGGCTGCGGTACAGTTTTGCGTAAGGGACCTGCCAATTGCCGTGTAAGTGCTGAAGTCGCTCTGCAGCGCGGGCGAGTGCTTCGAGTTGCTTGGCGGGTTTGTCGCGGTAGATCTCGCGGAGGACTTCGCCGGGGTAGGTCATGCCGTAAAGCTGTTCGTACCAGGCATGGCAGAGCGTAGCGGCGGTGGATTTCGGCGTGATTCGGGCATCCCAGGCCAGCAGGTGGTCGAGATAGGGCTTTACGCGGGCAGCCAGTTCCGGATTGCTAGTGACGAGAACTTGCAGTTCCCGGGCGTAGTTCGGAAGTTCGTGACGGGCCCAATAAACTTCGGTGTCGAACGCGGCTTGCTGAAAGTCGGCAAGCGAACAATTCGACATCCCCCGCAGGATTTCCAGAGATCGGAGCGAACGCCGGGTCTGTCGATCGCCGTCACCAACCATGTAGGGCGGAAAGTTCCGGGCGAGAGGGTTCTCGCCATCGGTCACTTGAAACGGAGTCGAATTGCAATTCTGCAAGAATCCGGCAGGGGGATTGAGCACTTGGGGTAATTCATCCAGTCCGTGGATTCCCAACCAATTGGTCGCGGGGTCGTTGCCTTCGACCGGTTGCGACCAGTCGAACCGCGGATTGCGGCGGGGCACGCGACCCGTGTAGACAAACCAGATGTTTTTCTGAGAGTCGGCGTACATGACGTTCATATACAAGATTTGCATCGAAGCCACGGCACTGCGGAAGTCGGGCAGGTTGCGTGCCTTGATCATTTGCAGCGATTGCCGCATGGGGACGGCTTCAAAGAGACCCGCAATTTGCGCGGCGAGCATGGTCTGCCCAGTTCCGTCGAGGGATTCTTCTTCCTCGGCCACAATGGGACCATGATGGGTCTTGCGAAAAGTGTATTTGCGTGATTCCATTCCCCGAGTTTTGCGGACCCGAATCGTGTCTTCCCACTCTTGGGCCTGACGGTATTTGCCGTCGTATTCGTAGGCCAGGGGGTCATCGGGCTTCGAGAAGCGAATCCGCCAAGTGTCGGCGATGTCGGGTTGATTGGTTACCAAGGTCCAACCCAGTTGGTCATTATGCCCCAGTGCCAAGACGGGACTGCCGTAGAAACCGGCCCCGGTAAAATTCCAGGGCTCGCCCTCTGGCAGGCCCTTGCTGGCCAGATGTGCCTCTTGGAGTTGTGCGAAACCAAACCAGGGCATGTGGGGATTGGCGAGCAGCATGGCGTTGCCCGAGGCAGTCCGCGAGTCCCCCAAGGCCCAGCCATTGGACCCCGTGGCGGCCCAGATTTGCGGATTGCGACGGGGCAGCGTTTCGGAACCCAAGCCCGTGAAACGAAATCCCAGTTCCAAGGCCAAGTGGCGATAGTGTGCCAATACATGCCACGGTTCGAAAGTGCGAATCATGCGGGGTCGCACTTGAGGATGGGTTGAGAGAAAGTGATTGATCCCCGCCACGAAAGCGGCGTAGAGTCGCTGCGACACCGCGTCCAGAGCGGCGTAATCCCGCTTGCTCGTCGCCACAATCTCGAAGGCATGGTTCAAGAGGTCCGAGTTGATGCCCTTCGGCCCCGCAACTTCGCTGTAGCGGCCCAGGGCGAGGATGTAGGAATCTTCCACCTGCCAAAAGTAATCCTCGGCCTGGGCATAACCATAGCCAAAGATAACGCTCTCGTCGGTATCGCCAAAAATATGCGGGACTCCATATTTGTCCCGGTGAATTGTCACTTGCTGAGAAAGTTTTTCGGGATCGATCGCGGGAGACTCACTGAGACAAGGTGACACAACCCCAGTGAAACCCACGCCAGCCAATACCAACAGGCGAATGCAGGCGAATTGCTTAGGGCTAAACATGGCGTCGGGGGGTGGAGATTGGTTCGTGAAATGGGCAACTTCTTGAGAGTGGCGCCGGCTCCTCATTCTAACGCATATTCATTGAAAACAGCGGGTTGTAT
Organism: uncultured Planctomycetaceae bacterium; assembly: GCA_937860165.1. Lineage (GTDB taxonomy): Bacteria > Planctomycetota > Planctomycetia > Pirellulales > Lacipirellulaceae > Bythopirellula. Next base: position 1,524 of record CALMBE010000353.1, on the reverse strand, counting down.
CACAATCCCACTTTGTGATTTTGAGCGATCTAAGAAACAAGGACGCCACCTGGCCATTTGGCGGTGCGCAGATCGCAGGGAAAGGATAGCCACGAAAAGGCTCAAGAGGCGGATTACTCCTCTGAATTGGAATGCATTTTCCCTGGTACACCCGGATGGGCGGGATCAGTGCGCACTTTCCGCTCGGAAGTGCCCCGCTTGATGCGGCGTTGCGCCCGGCTCCGCAGTGCAACCAAACAGATTTCTTGACGATTGAATGCCAATTGTCGCATGCGAACGTCCCGATATCCCCATCTGCGAACTCTTTCAGCGAAGTCGCGCACGCTTTCCGCGAGCGACCACTCTGCGAGCTTGAGTGTCAGCACCATGCCGCGAATTGACCCTGTCTTGTTGAGTACCACGTCCTCGACGGCATCGAGAGTGTAAGAGGGGGGTACGTTCATATCCACGGCCAACCACCGGGCGCGACTGAATTCCTTTTTGGGAACTTCGGTGCTACGGCGGCGCACATGCAAAAAATTGGGATGCTCGGCAACTGCTGGGTCCACTTCAGCCGGGTCGATGCCAACCACGAGCAGTCCCCGTTCCAATAATGCTAGTGCCGCTCCCCCGGGTGAACAGCCCAATTCAACGCAGACTTCGCCCCGCGCGACGGGAAGCGCCGACCACTCGAGTGCCTCCGCCATTTTCAAATAGGCCCGACTAATCATGTCCACTGGCGGTACGATTCGGGGTACCCCTCCCGGCCAGCAAGCCGCACGCCGAGTCGTTTGGTGCGCGCCGAGCCACCACTGGTCCGGTTCGACGATCACTGCATCGAAGACCCACGAATTCGGCTGGCTGGCACTTTGTGAGGCGTAAGAATGCACACGCAATGAATCTACCGGGGAAGCAGCCCGCAGTGCCGCATCGACTTCGCCAGCTAGAACGGTTGGCCCCGGTTCGAAGCCATCCGCGCCAGGCACAGCACGATCTCGTTCCCACACATGCAGGTCATTCAATTTGTGTCCTGCCAAGAGTTCGACAACCCCCGGCAATTGCCAACTCGCCTCGGCCAATTCCCGGGCATCCGACCCGGCCACTTTTCCGAGCGAGAACCCCCATGTCCTGGCAAAGGTGCTGCGGAGCTGAAATGTCTCGGGGTTGGCGCAAGGGGTCTCAAACTTAAACGTGACAAACCCCGGGCGTGAAAAAGAGGGGCGGAGTCCGATTTTTTGATGCGCAATTTCACTCTTGAGCGCAGTCTCAGCGCCGCATTGACACGATACGAACAGAAACTGAGGGTGCCACGCGAGCATCGGTGAATTCGACCAAGAAAACGGGGAACGGACAGGCTGCGACGCAGCGTCGCTCCCAGCTTAGCACCTATGACCGGTTGGGAATAGCAGCACTCAGCGCCAAGTCCAAGCGCCAGTTGGAACTTCGAGCTCTTCCCGGACCGCACCGACCGCGGCGACCAGGATCGACCGCAGGTCGAACTCGTTGGCGATGCCCTTCTTGCCGGCCTTCACCGCCTCGGCGACG
>CALMBE010000352.1 GCA_937860165.1 uncultured Planctomycetaceae bacterium | reverse complement strand
GGTAGAAAAGTGCCGCTCAATGCCAGGCCGCGTTAAAGACCCCGAAGATGCGGCCTTCAACTTTGGCCCGCCCGTTGAACACACTTACGTCACCGTCGAACAAATCTGCAAATGGGCCGAGGCCAGCTGGCCAGATCGCTTCACGTGGCGCATAGAAGGCGACCAAGAGGGTATCGCAGAGAGTAAGATTTTGGCGATTGACCCCAGCAAGGCATTTGCAGTGCTGGGTTGGAAACCTCAGCTCAATCCAGAGCAAGCGGTTCACCACACACTCGAATGGTATAGCGCACATCTGGAAGGAAAAGACCCTCGTGACCTCTGCCTCGACCAGATCGACCGGCATTTCCAAGCTGCGGCCTAAGATGAGCTATCAGTGCCTTAGTTGCAGCTGCACGATGGAGCGCGAAGTCTTGAGTCTGGGAGCGCAGCCGGTTTCCAATGCACTTGTGCGTCCCGAAACCGTTGGATCGGGTGAGCGTTTTTTTCCACTCAACGTGATGATTTGCGATGCCTGCCATCTGGCACAACTCGTTGATTGCCCTCCGGCTGATGTTCACTTTCACGCCGACTACGTATACTTTTCGTCGTTCTCCGACAGTTGGCTTGAGCACTGCCAGCGTTATGCCGAGCAGATGATCAGCAGATTTTCGCCCAGGCCCGGCGCGCTGATGCTCGAGGTCGCCTCGAATGATGGCTACCTTTTGAAGATCTATAGGCGCCTAGGCTACCCTGTTTTGGGCATCGAACCGTCCGCCAGCGTTGCGAATGCAGCAATCGGAGCCGGCGTTCCAACCGAAGTGCGCTTCTTCGGCAAATCACTGGGCCAAGAGCTTGCCGGTCGCGGAATTGCTCCGGAATTCATCGTCGCCAATAACGTACTGGCGCATGTGCCAGATCTCAACGACTTTGCGGCTGGGTTTCCCCCCTTGATGTCGGACCGCACGGTGCTCACTTGCGAGATTCACTACTTCCGCGATCTCATCGAAAAAAACCAGTTTGATTCCTTCTATCACGAGCACTACTCGTACTTCACTGTGGCCGCCGCCAGAGACCTTTTTCAACGCCACGAGATGCGCCTGTTTGATGTTGAGCGGCTTCCAACCCACGGCGGATCATTGCGGCTGTATATGTGCCGCGCTCAGTCGCATCATACCAATACGGACCGGTTACGAGACACCCTCGCCGACGAGCAAACATTTTTTGATGCGCTGCCAATTGTCTTGGACGATTTCCAAAAGCGCGTATTTGATGTCTGCACGTCGCTGCGGCAGTTCCTGGTTGATATGCGCCGCGAGGGCCGCAGTGTCGCGGGATTTGGGGCGCCAGCCAAGGCCAGCACGTTGCTAAACATGGCCGGTATCCGGCGCCAATTGCTGCCCTACACCGTCGACAACAATCCGACGAAGCAGGGCAAAATGCTGCCAGGCGTCCATATTCCAATCTTGAGCCCCGACGCCATCACGATCGACAAGCCAGACTTTCTGGTAATTTTGCCGTGGAATTTGCGTGCCGAGATTGCCGCAAACTACGATGTTATCCGGCAGTGGGGAGGTCGCTTTGTCGTTCCAATCCCGAAGCTCGAGATTTTCTAGGTTCTGTACTCGATAAATCCTAGCGCAAAATCCCGAACAGTGATTCAAGATTCAAAACATCGGGGTTTGGATCATTCGCTACGATCTCACGGACTTCGAGTGGGGTGTTGTCGAAACAGTCTTGCCGAAAGGCAAGCCGGGGCCTCGCCGCACGGATGATCGCCGGGTTTGAATGCTATCTTATGAATTCTGATCCGCTCCCCAACATGCCCTCACCGGAGATGACCCTGCCCCCCAACCGGCACTCATTCATAGATTGAGATCGTTCTGGTTTAATCCGCCCCCCACAAAATTCCCTCGTTTGAGATTGGAGTTTTCCGTAATTTTCCCGAGGCTGGGAGGAGGACGGAGACCTATGAAAGAATCGAAGTTTACGGACGCGCAGAAGGCGTTCATTAGTAAGCGTCCTCTGACGGCTGCGGTTTTTGGGTGTTGCGGTGGGGCTCGGCG
>CALMBE010000351.1 GCA_937860165.1 uncultured Planctomycetaceae bacterium | reverse complement strand
GCAGGGTCTTTTTGCACGTCATTCGAAAGCATCGAACGTTGGCGATCCGTGGTGGCGATTTCCTCGAGCGTGCTCGCCAGTTCTCCTTGCAGTTGCGTGATCTGGGCTTCGAGCTCCAGACTCCTTTGCCGCGCGAGCACATCCCCCTGGTGGACGTTGTCGCCGTGGTTGACGGTTACTTCCGTGACCAAGCCGTCGATCCCCGCAAACACGTTCCGCCGCACCTCGGGCACGAGTTTGCCCTTGGCCACCATATTGAACTCGTAAGGGATCGTCGTGAGGGCAAAGATCGCTCCACCCAAAACCAGCGCCCCGAGCAGCGTCTTCGGCAAATTGCGGGCCGTCACCAGGACCCGCGTTTTCCCCAGCAGCCGCCATACGGGTAACAGAAAAAGCCCCTCGAATTCCTGGGCATTGGTCAGCGCCGTCGCACTGTGCCGACGCACGACTTCGATCCGCTGCAAGATGCCATCCGGGGCCCGGCTGTCGACCAATTGTTCGATGACAATCGCACCCAGGATATTCTCCCGCCGCTTGTCGCGCTTGTCGGTCGGTTGCTCGTCGGGAGTCTTATCCGACTCGCGCAAAGGCAACACCGCAATCTGCTTTGTGTGCGATTCATCCACATAGGCATTCACCGCGGTTTCCACTTGCGGGGCCAGATCGCTCGTGTCGCCCGTGTACCACAGGTCGTCCCCGGTCCGCGCGACCGTGCTCGCCAATTTTTGCAACATCCGCACGACGTTCGAGCGTTTGTCGAAGGTGTCTTGCCCGCTGATCGCGGTGACTTCGTATTTGGTTCCCTTGCGGAGCACCACCGTCACCCGATCACAACCCACCAGTCGCCGACCCTCATTGGCAATCGTGTAGGCAGTCTCCCGCGAATCGAGCGCTTTGTGGACCAGCGTGGTAAAACTCTCCAACTGTTCCCAGAGGGTTTGCTTTGTGGCGAAATGTCGGAGCCGTTGCGACTTGACATATTCGCCAGCGATCTCCGTGATCTGCGCCAGAAACTGCAAATACCCCCGCTGTACGCTCGGTCGTGCCGAGGTCCGCTGAAAAATTTCCAAGAGGCCTTCGATCCCGCGATCGCTTTTGATCGGCGCGACGACCATCAGAAACGGGGTCGGATTCCCTGCCGAATCCTCCTCGGCTCCACCTCCCGAGTTCGGGGGCACCAGCGCCGGCTCTCCCTTGTCGATTACCTGCTGCAGCATCCGCCCATGCTGCATCTGGTAGGCTTCACTCTCGGCTAAACCGGTTTGCCGTAAATTGACTTGATACTCCAGCTTGAGCGGCCCGCCCTCTTCCTTCAACCACACCACCCCGCCAATCGCCGCCAGGGCCGAGATCGTTTTATCCATCGTGGCGGCAAAGAATTCGCTCGAGTCCACTTCGCTCCGACTCAGTTCCACCACCTCTTGAATCAGGCCTTGGATTTCGGACTTGGCGCGTTGCACCGATTCCTCATCGACCGGAGTCGCAGGACTTTGCGCGGCAGAGGCTTGAGAGGGGTCAGACGAAGAGTGGGGTGACGACACGTTGCTTCTAAACCGTTACTGTAAGCCAATTTGGAGGAAGTCCGTCCATTGTATATTCTCCGCCCCAAAAGAGTTACGTCAAACTCACAAGGTCATTTCCCCCCGCCGCTTGCGGCTTAGCGCCCTAACTTCTTGCCCGTTTTTAACGCCTCTACCGAGAGATTCCGCTATTTCACGCCGTTCTCGCTTGGAGCGGACCGTTCTAAGTGGTACGATTTAAGATGAGAAATGGTGTCACGCAGCGTTCCTCTGGGCGGCGAACTTGGCACCCGGTAGCAATTTGGTCATGGAGTTTGTATGTCGAAGCAGAAAGAAGAGGCCCTCGAAGTCGAAGGGGTCGTGACTCAGGCACTGGCAAATACCCGATTTCGCGTCGAAATCGAAGGGGGGCACGTTGTCACGGCCCATGTGGCCGGCAGAATGCGGAAGCATTTCATCCGCATCGTCCCCGGCGACAAAGTCCGCGTGGAACTCTCCCCCTACGACCTCACCAAAGGTCGAATCACCTTCCGCGAACGGTAGAAAATCGCCGCTTGCGGCTTAGCGGGCACGTTCTTCCAAATTATTTCTTCCCAATTTTTTTGTGGAATTGTGCCACCCCTTTCCGCTACAATCACCCGCGTTCTTGGTAGCATCTGGCTCGCAGGGGAGCCCGCTGAGTTGCGACCTTATCCTCCGACACGATGAATATCGTCCCTCGAGCAGAGAAGTCCCACAGCGGAGTTGCCCCAACCGTGGCAGGGCTCGCTGAGTTTGACTCGATCGCCGTTGCGCAACACCCCCATTTTTCTCGGGCTGGAAAAGTGAAGGTTCCTCTCCGGAGGGCGATTTAGCAAGACTAGCGGACTCGGCAAGACACACCCCGCTGCTGTCAATGAACACCGTGGGGCCCCACATTTTTTATTTTTTCACTCCCCCCCGCCGCTTGCGGTTTAGCAATCCCCCGCAGTTTCTCCGAGTTTTTTGCCAATTATCAGCAATAACCTCGTCGCGCCGGGCGTATAAGAGTATAACTGCTTCCCTGGAAAGTCATTGCTTTTTGGGATAGCGGAACCGCGCGCCGGTTTCCAGCGTACCAAAATAGAATTGCCCCGCCCTATTTCTGCACTCACTACGGAGAATTCCTGTGAACTATCGAATCTCTCGCCAATCGGTGTCCAAGTTTTCAATTCCAGCCGCCTTGGCCGCACTGCTAAGTATGGCTGCCTTGGCTGGTAACTGTTTTGCCCAAACCGCTCCAACTTCCCCAGCAGGGGAATCCAAGCCCGTCGCTGTCATTACCCTTTCGGGTTACGACGAGCTCAAGCAAGATGTCAACTTCCTCGGTACGCTGGCGGGCCAGCCCGATTTGGCGGCGCAGTTCGAACCGTTCATCATGGGCTTTACCCAAGGACTCGATAAGGCGCAGCCCCTCGGGCTGGTGCTCAATAGCGGTGGCATGATGGGTTTCACCGGCGTGCTTTGTCTACCCGTGGGAGACGTGGCCGCGTTCCTCAAAAACCTCCAAGCGTTTGGCATCACCTCGGCTGATGCCGGCAACGGCATGTTGCAGATTTCCGCCCACGGGCAGACTCTGTTTTCCAAGCAGGGCACCGGGTGGACCTACCTCTCGATGATGCCCGACATGCTCCAAAATGTCCCGGCAGACCCCGGTCAGCTCCTCGGGGACCTTTCCAAGGAATATGACCTGGGGCTACGGGCCCATGTGCAGAACATCCCCGAGCCGTTCAAGAATCAAGCTGTTGAAAGCATCAAGGCCGGGATGGACTCGGGCATGAAGCCGATGCCTAACGAGAGCGACGAAAAATTCCAAGCACGCAAGGCGATGACCTCCGCCCAAGTCGAACAGCTCGTCCGACTCATCAACGAAGTCGATCAACTCACCTTCGGGTTGTCGCTCGATAACAAGCAGCAACGGGCCTTGATTGATTTTGTCTACACGGCCGTGCCGGGCAGCAAGCTAGCCGAGCAGTTGGCCCTCAATGCCGATGCGAAGACCAATTTCGCCGGGTTCTTCCAACCCGATGCCGCCGGGATGATGATGTTCGCCTCAAAGATTCAAGAGAGCGACATTGCCCAAACGGAACAAATGTTCGATGCCCTCCGCCAGCAAGCTCAGACGGCGATTGACGAAGATTCTGATTTGCCCAGCGATGAAGCCAAAACCATCGTCAAGTCGGCTGTCGACGATTTCATGGATGCCCTGGTCGCTACCGTCAAAGCCGGCGCGATGGATGGCGGGGCGGTACTGAATATTTCACCCCAGTCGATGTCGATCGTTGCGGGGGGCTTCATCGCCGATCCCGCCAAGGTCGAAAGCGGATTGAAGAAACTCGCCGAGCTTGGCAAGGAAGAACCCGAAATGCCCGCCATCAATTGGAACGCCGAGAGTCACAACGGCATTAACTTTCACACCCTCAGCGTCCCCACCCCGGACGAAGCGGAGCCCAAGCAGCTCTTCGGCGACACCATCGACATTGCCGTCGGCATCGGCCAGCAATCGGTGTATTTCTCGCTAGGCCGTGATTGCCTCGCAGCCGCCAAGAAAGTCATCGACGACTCCGCCGCCACCCCCAACAAGTCCATCGCCCCGATGGAACTCAGTGTGGCCCTCGGGCAAATTTTCTCGACCATCGCGGCGTTTGAAAAGGATGACGAAGCCGTCAAAATGGTCGCCGAGGCCCTGCAATCCGAAGCCACCGGACGCGACCATGTGCGGATCGTCGCCCAACCAATCGAGAACGGCCTACGTTCGCGATTCGAAATCGAAGAAGGTGCCCTCCGCGCATTCGGCGTGGCCGTTAAAGCCGAACAGATGAAGGCCATGAAGGCGATGGGCGCGGCAGGTGCCCCGGTAGAAGTCCCGGCGGGGAACTGAGTCTTGGTCGAGCGTTTGCTTTTGAGACAGACAGGCCGAGCGGACAATTTTGTTCGCTCGGCTTTAGTTTGAGTTCGCGGACTTTCGTGAAGCAAGTGGCGCTGGTGCTCCGCGCAAGATTCCTTCCGTGCTCAAGTCTTCGTCGATGTCAGGCCAGTGGAGACCATACCCGCCACCTGCCAATTGCCAGTTATTTCGTTGCGAAACGGTAGCATTAGCCAAGCGCGGATACCAAACGAGCGGAACAGAAATCGACCTACCATCCCGCAACGCTACAGTCAGGGTGTCATCGGTAATCTCGACTCCCGCCACGCGTTCGTCAGCCCTCAACGCCAAAGTGCCCATGCCATGCCTCCAAGAATTTGTCGCAATGACTCTCAATCTGTTATCGGTTTGGCTTTGCTGTCATTCCCGCGCAGGCG
>CALMBE010000350.1 GCA_937860165.1 uncultured Planctomycetaceae bacterium | reverse complement strand
TACCCTCGCAAAAGGCGTCCCCCGAACCCGTCAGCACAATCGCCCGCACCCGTTTTTCACGGTACAAATCTTCAAAAGCCTCGCTTAAGTCCCGAACCATCATACGCACCAGTGAGTTGCCGTGATTGGGTCGATTTAGAATCACGGTCCCCACATTGTCGGTGACTTTGACTTCGATTAAAGAGCTTTGCATGTACATGGGAATTGCTGCTTTTATGAGTTTCTGGGCATTAAGGCATGGCTCAAAAATAACTTCCCCATTTCAGTAAAACCACAGAGCCACGGAGTATAAAAGTGGTAGGTGGCTGGAGATTGTGTAGGTCGTAGTCGTAGGCCGGAACAAGGTACTCCGAAGTTCCGGCCTACCAGCCTTTGCATGTACATGGATAGCCTATAACCATTCACGGGCCGGACGGGTATCGACAGCCAGTTTCCAGCGGTCTCGGGGCAAGCTTAACAAGTATTCTTGGGCGAGTTGATCGACCGAGGGCGGCGGTTCGACAATCCTGCCGCGACCCACATCTTCCAGACGAGATTGTACCAGTTCGAGCACCTCAAGACACTTCTCGAGTTGAGATTCGCGGAAGCTCCATTTGAGCAAATTGCCGCAAGTACCCGGCGAGTTATCAGTCGCGACATATCGGGTCACTACGACCTGAGCCTCCAAGCCGATGCGACAAGTCTCGATAATCTCTCGCGAGTCCGTGTCGTCGCACTCCACGAGAATTGCTCCTTGGTATCCAGCATCCTCCACGACTCGAACTTGCCAGTTCCCCGTGGGAGGCTTTCCCTGAACTCCCTGCAAATGAAAACGGGATTGGCCAAGCGACTCCCAGGTTGCGGAAGTCCTATCAACCGACACATCGGCATAAACCGTCTCCGGATTTGTTCGAGGGTTCACACATAGCGTGCCATCGATTGGGAGTACTTCCACACACTCCGTTGGGCCCACTTCGACAACCACGTTCGTGAGCTGTGCGGCTACCGCAAGCTCGCCGAGCATCGCATAATTCTCCCAAACGCAAAGTCCCCGCGCAACGGCCATGGCCGTCAGGGGCGCGGTTGAATCATAATCACTGGTCACGACAATCCTCGCCCCCTCGGCGAGAGCCGTCGCCAACGGCCCCCCTCCAATTTGCCACTGGGCTGCCAGGATGCCATTGCCCGATTTGAGTAAATCCCGTGGCATCCATTCGTCGACCAGTGGCAACAGATTTCCGCCCCGAACCGCCGCAATAGGCAAATCCGCGTTACCGTGATCCACCAGGAACTGTGCCAGGGCCTCCATGCAGCCCATCAGGTCCCCGCCGCCGGCATGGGTGACTAATTTCAGGTCGGGTTCCAGATAGATCGATTTGTGCAGCTTCCGCCATTGATCCGAGAAGCCCGTGGCCCAGGATTTCCAGGGGGTTTTCCGATCCCCGGTGCTGCACGGCCAACGAGCGGGCCAGTGATAGTCCAGTTGCAGAAGATCCAGCTCGGCTCGCTTGAGCAGTTCTTCCACCCGATCGGCTGACCGATTCCAAGAACTTTTCACCCTAGCAAATCGAAAACTCATCCTGCTAACCACCTCATCCTGGGAAATCGGACACGCAAGCGATATCTGCACTAATTCAAGAATGGGCTACGGATGAACGCAGATCGAACAGATTGACACGGATCGTTGTGATGAATCGAAGTTCCACAAAACCTATCTTTTAATCCGCGACCATCCGCCCAATCCGCGTTCATCCGTGTTCAATTCTTAGTGGTTCCAAACAACTGGAAAATCGGAACACGCAAGTGATATCTGCACTAGTGCTTTGTCTCATCTTAACTTTGGGGTTCGAGTCGACACAACCAACACCGCAAGAATGAGTTGTG
>CALMBE010000349.1 GCA_937860165.1 uncultured Planctomycetaceae bacterium | reverse complement strand
AGGGTTGTTGTAGAAGTTAGCACAATTCAAACCACAGCCCTGCGGAGCGCAAGGTCCACAAGCAGGGACTTCAATTTTGCCGCCCCAATAAAGATCGCAGTTACTCGGTGAAACGGTCTCCATGCCAGGCCCGCACTGGGGGACTTCATGGGGATCCATGCCGTCGGCAAACTCGGGAGTGACTAGAATCAAAAGCTCGATTTCGTTGTGGGTTTCCTTCACACTGCGGAACGCGGCACCGATGTAAGGCAGGTCGCCGAAGTAGGGCAATCCGCGTTTTTGGGACTCGATCCGGGTCTGCACCAAACCGACCAGTGCCAGCGTTTGTCCAGCCTTCATTTCCACGCCGGTATCCACTTCGCGGACCGTGAGGGCGGGAATGTCGAAGCCGTTTTGCTGAATACCATTGGCGTCGTCCCGTTCGCTGACACGCGGACGAACTTCCAAGCGGATATTCCCATTGCCGAGCACAATCGGCACGAAATTCACTTCCGTACCAAATGGCTTAAATTCGATTGTGCTTTGCCCCAATCCCGAGGGGATGATGATCGGGAATTCCCCACCGACATTGAAGCGTGCCGGCCGACCACTGACCGTGGTGATGGTTGGGTCGGCAAGTATTTTGGCGAGCTTGTCTTCCTTGAGGGCTTCGAGGAAGCCAAAGAACTGACTGTTTCCATCCATTACCCCGTACCGAAAGGTAGTCCCATCGACACCCGAGGGGACACCCGTGGTAACGCCAGCGGTTTGTAACAAACCCGAGACCCCGGAACTGAGAAAGTCGTCGCCGTAGATGTGAGCAAAATCGTGGCCCAAATTGCGGAGCTTGGTCCGCGAAACTTCCATGATTTTTACTTTTAGCAATATCTGCTGCACACCACCGACGGTAATGTTGTTAACCACCTTGGGTGCGTAATCCTCGGCTAAACGCAGAATCGGGCTCACCGCTTCGGGTTTCTCGACAAACCCTTCCAACACGAGGCTGTTCGTAAGCCTTACGACCTTGACCGACGAATCGGGAAACAACCGTTGCAGGGCCAACTCCAGCTCGCGGACGTCGCCGTAAATGAGCACATCGACCGTGTATACTTGGTCATCTTCATCCCACAGGTTTACCTGAGTCACGCCCGGCTTGCGAGCGGCAAGCTGAACTTGATTAGCACTGATGGGTGTGACCGTCACTAATTCGGGGTTGTTCACCACCATCCGCGGGATGCGCTTATCCAGCGTGAGAATCCGACTGGTATTGACGGTGAGTTCCAGCCGTTCGCTGGCTTGGGTGATATTGCGAATCACCTGAGGCTGGGCAACTGCCATATTCCCCCAGGTCCAAAACCAAAGGGTGCTGGCAATACCGAATTGAACCATTCGGGGCAATAATAGACGATTGGTCGGCGAGAATGCGGTGTACATCCTTGTACTTCCTTCGCTCGGGGTCAGGCGAATGTTGTAGTTGCTAGGGTCCAGCAACAGATTGCTTTGTCACAATTCCAGTGCCTTGTCGAAGCACTATGACTTCGCTCACTTCGCAACATCCTTGTTGCCCGGCGAGCGCTTTACGTCGTTGGTCAAAACTCTATCGGGAAATCGGCATCGGGGTTGTCGGTACTGATAGGTGGAAGTGTCGAACCGGCGGCTTTCTCGGCGTCGCCAGTCTGCGGAACCTGGAACCCGCTGTCTTCATCATCATCTTCGGTTTCCAAGGGTTCGCCAGTTTCGTTGTCAAAATCAATCCGACTGACTTCATTGGGATAGATGATCTTCATTTGAAATGGCGGATCCGCTTCGACTACGGGGGGAATACTCAGATCCTCCCGCATGTCGCTATTCGGGCCATTCTTTTCATCTTTTTTCTGATCAAAGGCGTCACTTTCCTGCTTACTGTTATTGCCTTCGCTTTTCGCAAAGATATCTTCCATCGATTGTTCGGCATCGTCGACGATGACATCGTCGTCGGGGTGGCGAGGGATCAGGCTGAGTTCTCCCAAGTTTTCCGCAGTCGTCACGCGGGTCGCTTGTTGAGGTGTAACTACCAAAGATACCGTCTTGGCAATGTTGCGTTCTTCGGTCCCTTCGGCGGTTCGCTGCACGGCCTGATCTACCGCGTAAACGCGGATGTTCTGGAGGATGATCTTGGTAAACGGGTGAGTCACTCCGTCGCGGTCGTTCCGCTTTACGAAAAGCTGCACATCGACACGGTCGCCAGGACTCAATAGACCGGCAGCGCTCTTGCGAGCATCGACTGATACGGTCTTTAGCCGCATTCCCGGAGGAATTCCGGAGATGGGATCATGGGTTTCACCTTTTGCCAAGAATTTGGCATCGTTGAGCGGTTCGCCCTGAAAGATATTGCTGCGGGGGCGGCGACCTTCGATTTCGTCCCACTTGGTGACTGCACCGATAGGAACTTTGTCCTTCGGCCATTCTTGCAGGGAAACCATGCCATCGTTGAC
>CALMBE010000348.1 GCA_937860165.1 uncultured Planctomycetaceae bacterium | reverse complement strand
CAAGAAAAATTTGACACGCTCATTCTCCTTGGTGTATACTCACCGGCGCTACTGGCAGCGTGTCCGGAACCACCCTGCCGCATTCTATTCCCGTATGTTGCGCTTCACGCGCAGAGAGGAGCCGGTCATGTCGCGGGTCAGCTTGGGGGCAGGTTCGGTGATGTTGGCAATCGTGGGTCTGTCACTTTCTAATTACACTTCAGCCCAATTTGGAGGTGGTCAGCCTCCTGAAAAAACGCAGCCAAGTCCGTCCGTCTCGGCTGAGGAGCGGATTGAGGGCATTCTGGATAAGCCCTTGCTCACACCGTTGCTCTATCAAGATCAACCACTTAACGAAATCATCGAAGCGCTCGCCTCGGAGTACGACATTCCCATTTTGTTCGATAACTCAGCCCTCGACGAAGTGGCCATCAGTCCCGATACGGAAGTCACCATCAGCCTGCGCAATATCCCCTTTCGCTCGGCACTCAATCACATTTTGCGTCAGCCTGGACTCGAGGATTTGACCTACACCGTCGCCGACGGAGTCCTGCTTATCACCACCGAAGAAAAAGCCAATGAAACCTTGAGCGTTCAAGTTTATCGAGTCGATGACCTCATCCACGGAATTTCACAGCATCCCGGTGGCACCAAGGAGAATCCCTTCAGTTCGTTGATCCAGACAATCGTTCAATGTGTGGAATACGGTTCTTGGATGCACAACAAAAGCGGCGAGGGTACGATTCTCCTGGTTCAACCCGGCATGTTGGTTGTGTCGCAAACCAAGCAGGTCCACGATCAAGTTCATGCGCTCCTGGAAAAACTCCGTGCTACGAAACGGAAAATCGAACAGCTCCCCACGGCTGTCGCCGGGGGCTCGTGAAGGGTGCCGCTTGCGGCTTAGCAAAAACGTGCGATGATGCACGCATCATGCACTTGGGTCCTACATTTATTGTCGATACCTTTGCCGAGGCGTTCCGGATGCGGTACGCGCGGCTGGTGGTGACGGCAGTCGACGCGTATTGGCTCGATGCCGCGTTGCGCGCGGTAACCGGCTACGGCTGTTCGGTGATCGGTTGCGATGCCGAAATCGCTGTCGAGAACTTTCTGAATCCAGCCGACACGCCCGACGGTCGACCCGGTGCGGCGGTTTTGGCCTTTGGTTTTTCAGTCGAAGCGGTCGGCAAGGCGATTCCCAACCGCGTGGGGCAGTGCCTAATGACTTGTCCTACCACCGCCGTTTACAACGGCCTGCCTGACGCTGAGGAGCAAATCCCCCTGGGCAAACACCTCCGTTTTTTCGGCGACGGCTATCAAAAGAGCAAAGTCCTGGGGGATCACCGCTATTGGCGGATCCCAGTGATGGATGGCGAATTTGTCGTCGAAGACCTCGTGGGAGTCGCCAAGGGAATCGCCGGCGGGAATCTCATTCTGCAAGCGACCACCGAGGAAATCGCCCTCTCCGGCGCCCGCCGGGCGGTCGACGCCATCGCTCCCTTACCGGGGGTCATCACACCCTTTCCCGGGGGAGTGGTACGCAGTGGCAGCAAGGTCGGAGCAAAGTATCAGGGAATGGTGGCTTCGACCAACGATGCCTTTTGCCCCACGCTCCGTGGACGAGTTGCCAGCGATCTGGTCGAAGGGGCAAACTGTGCCTATGAAATTGTAATCGACGGCGTCGACGAACCCGCCGTCGCAGGGGCCATGACCGCCGCTTTGAGGGCTGCGGCCGGTGAAGGGGTGCAGGCACTTTCCGCCGGCAACTACGGCGGCAAACTCGGAAAGTTTCATTTTCACCTGCGAAAACTCTTGGGCGAGTGAAGCATGATTACGCTCAAGAAGATCCGAGTTGGCTTTCGGCTATCGGCTATCGGCTCTCAGCCATGCGGACGACTCAGGTTGAGAGCCTTTTTCAATCTGCGAAACTCGCAACTAGCACCCCTCATATTCTTCACCTACTCGGTGATTTATTCCACCTTCGCCCTGGCACAAACACCACTCGATGACCAGCAGGGTCGACCCCTCGCGCTCGACCAGTTCCAACCCCGATCGCAATTGGTGGTTCCCGAGCATCATCCGCAGCACCCCAAGTTTTCTGCCGTCGATGTGCATGTACATTGTCGCCACAAGCTGCGACAAACGCCCGACGCTCTCGACGAATTCGTGAGACTCATGGATCACCAACACCTTGCCGTGTGCGTCAGCCTCGATGGTGAGCTGGGCGAACGGCTGGAAGAACACAAAAAGTTCTTGTGGACCAACTATCAAAATCGCTTCGTAATATTTGCGAACCTCGATTGGCAGGGAGACGGCAAAACCGGCGAACCGGCGACCTGGGATTGCCTCCGACCCGACTTTGGGCACCGCATGGCAATTGCCTTGACTCAAGCCAAAGCGGAGGGTGCCTCGGGGCTCAAGGTCTTCAAGTCACTGGGGCTCGAATATCGCAACGCCGATGGTTCACTAATTACCGTTGACGACCCGCGGTGGGATCCCATCTGGCGGGCGTGTGGAGAACTCGGCCTGCCGGTGATGATTCATACCGCGGATCCGGTCGCTTTTTTTGAGCCCATCGATCGGTTCAACGAACGATGGGAGGAACTGCAGCGCCACCCTGAGTGGAGTTTTTTTGATGAAAAATTTCCTTCGCACCCAGAGCTCATGACACAGTTATTGCACGTCGTCGAGCGGCACCCTCGGACCACGTTCATCGCCGCGCACATGGCGAATTACCCCGAGAACCTGGAACAGCTGGGAAAATGGCTCGATCAGTTTCCGAACCTCAATCTCGACATTTCGGCACGATTGGCTGAAATTGGTCGTCAGCCGCGAGCTGCGCGAAAATTTTTCCTCAAATATTCAGACCGAATTCTCTTCGGCACCGATGGCCCTCGGACCGCCGACCGCCTAAACCCCCACTGGCGACTCCTAGAAACCAGCGACGAATATTTTCCTTATGCCCAGAATCAATACCCTCCTCAGGGTTTCTGGAACATCTATGGCCTGAATCTACCCGACAAAGTGTTGCGGAGCGTGTATAGTGAAAACGCTGCCCGGCTGATCCCGGGAGTTTCGCAGCGACTTGCTGCCCGAAAGAACAATTCGGGTCAAACCCCAATCTCCGGGCCCCCAACTGCCGAACCCAACTGATAGATTTGACCGAAGACAGCAGTCTCCCCGAGGCAGTTCCAGAAAAAAGCACTGATTTGACATAAAGATAATCGCCTGAAAAGGTTGCATACCCTAGCAAGCGGTTGTTAAACTTGCGACTTTGGCATTGCTGCCGGTATTCGCGCTGGTTCTCCTCAGGAATTGCGTAAACATGATCCCCCACGCCGACGCCCCCGAAACTTCCAGCCCCGTTTCCGAGAATGCCGAGCTAATCAGTTCGCCAGTTCCCGCTGATAATGTGAATGTCAATCCACCTGGCGGCGAGCAGATCGCCGAACCCCTTTCACTCGAACAGCGCCCCAGTGAACGCATTCAGATTGGCTCCCAACGCGAGGAAACGCGCGATGAATCCTTCACTGCCAATCCAGTAACTCCCGTCACGATAGTGACCGAAGCGCCTAAGAAGTCGAACTATCCCCCGCCAAATGCCCGAGCGGCGCTCTCTCCAGAGTTAGAACAAGAACTTGCCGACGCCCTTGGCGGTGAATCGCTGGACACGATCATCGAAGGGTCAACCGGCATCCCCAGCGGAGCCGATCTGGCATCTGAAACGAAAATCACCGGCACGGTTCTGAGCATCCATCGCGAGGACATCTTCGTGGATCTCGGCGGACGCAACCAAGGAGTGCTGCCACTCAAGCAGTTCGAGAAAACAACTCCACCAGAAGTCGGTGCGCAAGTCGAAGTGATGGTCGCCCGCTTCAATTCCGAGCAAGGCTTCTACGAGGTGACTCTTCCCACAGCCGCTATCGATATCGGCAATTGGGATGAAGTCGCTACCGGCCAAGTGGTGGATGTGACCATTACCGGCGCCAACAAAGGGGGGCTCGAATGCCAGATCGCAGGCATTCGGGGGTTCATTCCCATGGGGCAGATTTCGATCTATCGCGTCGATAACCCCGAAGAGTTGGTCGGACAGCGACTCACGTGCGTGATTACGGAAGCCAATCGCGGTCGCCGCAATCTCGTACTCAGTCATCGGGCCCTGATGGAACGCGAGCGCAAGGAACAGAAAGAAAAACTTCTCTCTGAGATTGCTCAGGGACAAATCCGCGAAGGTGTGGTCCGCAGCTTGCAGGATTTTGGAGCGTTCGTCGACCTGGGAGGCGTCGACGGCATGATTCATGTGAGCCAAATGAGTTGGGATCGGATTGCCCATCCCAAGGAAGTCCTCACCGTCGGACAAAATGTCAAAGTTCGGGTGGAAAAAGTAAACCCCGAGACCGGCAAAATCTCGCTCGGTTTCCGCGACTTGGCCGCCAATCCTTGGGACTCCGCCGAGAAAAAATTCCTCGTCGGTGCCCGCGTAAAGGGAACCGTTTCCAAACTCATGCAGTTCGGAGCGTTCGTCAAACTCGAGCCGGGCGTCGAGGGATTGATCCATATCTCCGAGATGGGCCATGGCCGCGTGCAACGTACTTCGGATGTAGTGAGCGAAGGGCAGGAAGTCGAAGTCAAGGTAACTTCCTTTGACCGCCAAGCACAACGAATCGGCTTATCGCTCAAAGCCCTTTTGCCTGCTCCCGAGAGACCCCAGTCCGAGCCCCGACAGTCGGATCACCCCCCCGCCGAATCCTTCCGACGCCGCCAAAAGGAATCCGACAAGAATCTCAAGGGCGGAATCAGCGGACCCAGCGGCGGAGACAAATTCGGCCTGAATTGGTAGTTTCGTCTGTCGGCAATGGGACTTCAAGTTCCTTGATAACTACCGTGATGCCAGCAAATACCGCAACGCCATCCAATAATCGTAGCATGGCCCCCCGGGCCGTGCCCTAGAGCCGGTAACGATCCTGAGAATCAGCGGGGTCTGGAATCCGTTCCTACGATCATTTCAGCGAAACTTTACTACCACCGGCCGTGCGGAAATCCTTGAGAATCACGGGCCGGGGGCCCGTGCTACTTAGAGTTCCTGGATTGGCTCTCATTTCTCCGAATCCTCGTGTTACTTTTGGGGTTACAATAGAACTGTGGCTTCTCCACCGGTTTCTCCAGTCGGTCCTCACGAACATTGCGAATACTCTCATGTCGCTCACCCCCCAAACCCGTGCTTGGCTTGACAGGCAAACTGTTGCCTTGGGGTTGCTCATTTTACTCACTGGTTACAATGCCACTGCAGTCGAAACGGTGATGGTCAACCTCGATGGCCGACCCAAGCAGCTCACGGGCCGCGTGGTAATTGAAGACTCGGTCGGCAGCATGCTCTTGGAAACGGACGAAGGGGCCCTCTGGCCACTCATGGCCGATTCGATTCGACGCCGACAAAGCAATTCGACTCCACTTACCAAGCTCGACAAGGACTCCCTGGCCGAACGGTTGTTGCAGGAGATGGGACCCGGCTATCAGGTTTATCAATCGAAGCACTATGTGGTGGTGTTCAACACGACCCGCAAGTATGCCCAGTGGTGTAGTTCGCTCCTCGAACGATTGCAACGAGGATTTCTGGCCTATTGGAAAAAGCAGGGCCTCGAGTTGCACGATCCCGAAACGCCGCTGGCGGTGGTCGTGTTTGGCGACAAGGCGGCCTACATGGAATATGCCCGCGAGGAACTGGGGACCGCTGCCGGATCGGCAATCGGGTTTTACAGTTTGAAGACCAATCGCATCACCATGTACGATCTCACCGGCATGCAAGCCCTCCGCCGCGAGGAGACCCGCCGCGGGTCGATGCACGACATCTCAGCCATGCTCTCCAAACCCGACGCGGCCCCGCTCGTGGCCACGATTGTGCATGAGGCCACGCACCAGATCGCGTTCAACTGCGGCATGCAAAAACGCTTTGCCGACAACCCGGTGTGGCTCGGCGAAGGGCTCGCCATGTTTTGCGAAACTCCCGATCTCTACAGCAATCGCAGTTGGAGTGGCATCGGCAAGATTAACTACGAACGCTGGGATCGCTACCGAGAAAACGCCAACAACGACCAAACAGGCACGATCCGTGACCTGGTCGTTTCCGACGACCGCATCCGCAACCCCCGCACCGCCGTCGACGCCTATGCCGAGGCCTGGGCTTGGACCTATTTTCTCATCACTTGGCATACCGACGAATATGTGAAGTACGTCAAGATGCTCTCGGAGAAACCTCTGTTGTCACTCGACGACAAGAAGACTCGGCTCACGGATTTCACCAAACACTTCGGCACCGACTTTGTTAAGCTCGAAGATGAATTCTACCGCCGCATGTCGCGGATCGATTAACGGCCAATGGGGGAAGGAAGCCACCCTTGCCGGCAGGGCCGCATCTGGTGCTACTTGGGCGACGAGCAGCATCCCTACACGGTCTACGACTACACGCCGAGCCGCAGTCGCGACGGCCCCGCCAAGTGGCTGGAAGGTTATCAAGGTTACTTGCAAGCGGACGCCTACGGCGGTTACGACGGCATCTTTTATGCGCAGAACGTGACGGAAGTCGCCTGCTGGGCCCATGCGCGGCGGAAGTTTTACGACGCGCAGGACAGCGATCGGAAGCGCGCGCTGGAGATGCTCGCGCGCATCAAGACCTGGCTCTTCGCCGGCCATGACGCCGCGGCCGCCAACACGGCGCGGCTGTGGTCGCTCATCGCCAGCGCCGAACGCCATGGTGTCGATCCGCAGCGGTACCTCACCAGCGTGCTGGCCAAGCTCGGCCAGACGCCAGCCGGAGAACTCGGGCAGTTCCTGCCGGACGTCTGGAAGGCCGAGGATGCGGCGGAGCCTGTGCCACTTGCCGAATGACCGCACGCAAAGTTTCACTCCAACGCAAACAAAACCCGACTGCGGTTAGCGGAACGGACACTTGGATTACGCCTCGCTACATCCCCGGCCCTTGGATCATGAGCACCGCGGCGGCGATGGCCAGGCCCACGACATTGCAGATGGCAATCAACAGCGCTACGCCCCACAGGGTCCGCGAGCCGTTGTCTTGCTTGGGGGCAGCCGTCCCCTGACGTTTGCGGGCCCAACCCGCCACTACACCGCAGACCCACGACCAGTGCAACATCACATGCAGCAGCACACTGGCCGCGAGAATCGCCAGGGTCACGAATTGCACATCGGTCCAAGCCAGATAATCGAGTCCCCACAGGGTCCAGCCTTCCGACTTGGTGGCTACCGGAAACACATAGCGCACGATGACCGTGCTCCAGCAGAGCACCATGAACACGACCAAGAGGAACGTGTCGAGCCAGAAATTGAAGTCCGTCTTGGTGAGTTTTCTGGCCATGAAGCGGTTTTAAGGACACAAGCGGAGGGCATGGGATTCGAACCCACAATCCCTTACGGGACACTTGATTTCGAGTCTCTTACGAAGTTTGGACTCTATGCCACCTTCGTAGAGGTCTCTTAGTTTTTAGTTCGTGGCAGGTCACGCACAATGTTTGAAGATTAGACAAATCGTTAGAGCCTCCCTTGGATAAGGGGATGATATGATCGGCGTGCAATTCTCCGTCAGCTTGGCACTCAACGCACTTCCAGCCATCGCGATCCTTAACTTTTTTAGAAAGCTCTCTCCACTCAGGGGAGTTAGAGTCACCTCCGGGATAGAGTGTATCATGCCACGCCCAGTAGTCCTTTTGAGAGCGAGTTCGGTTGCGCTTCAGAGTTTCCGAAGCAGTTTTCAGAATCACTTCACGCTCATGGAGTTTTTCTTCGCTGGTTGATAGCGTCGATTCCTCGACAGCTTCTAGAGTTCTGCAAATTCTTCCTTTAGCTTCTCCTCCGAAGTGAGTTATTTCCTCGGTGCAACTATCCAAGAGTACAGTTGCGATATTCAGAATGAGATCATTAACGATTTCGCGAATCTTGCTAAGACGCTCTTGAAAACCGTTGACTAATATAGTTCTCATTCTCTCTTGACAGCCGGAACCTGCCTCAGCGGCAATTCGTTCAAACAACGGCTCCATACTGCGAAGAATATGTTCTCTTGCCGGCACGCGAATCGATTCCAAATTGCGAACCTTCTCGCCTATATGTTCCCGAAGTTCATCACGTTGACTTAGTGTGATGTTGTCCAGTTGAGAGATGATCAGTTGGATAGCTGTCCTTGCATCAGTACTCTCAATCTGAGAGGCCATGATTTCAAGCTTTTCCTGCAATTCTCTGGTAAACTGGTCCGTGAGTTGGTCAATCGAATCGGTAATCAGATAATCTCTGTAGGATGTCCAGGCCAAAATTACGTCCCCAAGTAGTACACTGCAAATGTCCTCGACAACATCAATATGTTGTCCACGCACTGTTGTGTGACTGCCGGACTTACGTCCTGTCGCACGAAGAGTGTTCCAATGAAGATTGACCCATTTATCTTGCTTATCCCTCAATCGTTGAACTGATAACTTCCCCACCAAATCAAGTCGGTGTCGAATTCCTTCACCTCCAACAATCGCGGCCCTCTGGAATTGTTCTGTTCGAACTTGTAAAGACGTCCCGATCCAAGGAACGATTTCTTCTTTCACCCGGACTACGAGTGCATGAATGTCCCTGCCTGCCCCAATCCGTTGGGCATGAATAGTACTTTCTTCTCTTTGAAAGTACTGGACCAAAAGGCCCACCTCTCTTTCTAGTCTTATACTGATATCTTCGTAATAATTGGTTGCAAGGTATTCCGCAGCTAGGAGATTGACAAACTCGCGCAACTTCGGAACACCGGTTGCGCTAGAATCATCGGCGAAATGTTCCCTAAACCGCCTTTTTTGGCTTGGCCCCACATTGATTCGGTCTTGAAACGCTTCATATGCCTGAGCGGAGACAAAATGAACCGGTATCTCGCTAACTCGATTCAAGAGTTCTGTCCGTTTCTGGTTGTCGGTGTCTGAATTGTTTAGTAATTTCAGTCTGGGCAACACGATTTCTCTTAGCATAGACCTATAAGTAGATGCTTGTTCGCGCTGATATTGTTCAAATCCTGCTTTGCGAAGTTCTTCTTCCTCCTCCTCTGTTTCAGCATCTCCGATCTCCGGGTGGTAGCTATCCAGCTTAGTTCTGATTATGAAAAGTCTCTGGCGGTTATTGGTGGTGGCTTCTAAGAAATCTGACAGCACAGAAGAATGTCTCAGCCAATCCTCAATGTCAGGGCCAATATTACTGTCACTTGTAACGATGGCTACTGCATGCGCTTCGTCTCTCAGTCCATTGGTTACTGCCGTTCGATGTGGATCAGTATCGTTTGTACCTGGGAGGTCTATGAGGCGAAGATTGGGGTGCCAATCTGCGAACGGACCGGCGATTTCACAGGACTCCAGGACTGTCCAGTAAATATCGCTGGTAGAGAGGTACTTCGATAAGCCTTGCCTTAGACTCTCAAATGACCCTGATGCAATACATGGTTTGCCGAGAAACTCTTCGACTTCCGCAGGTAACTGGGCGACCCGCACTTTGTGAACTAGACTGAACGGATCTTCGCTAGAATCAAGTTTGAATAAATGAATAAATCGCTGCAATGTATTTCGCACAAAGCTTGAATCGTCGGTATCCACTTGCTCACTAGATTCCGAACGCAGCCTGTTCAGATAGTCTTCTACGTCATTGACAGCAATGTCCCTCTCTGTCAGTAGCTTGCGCTTGCTAACAAATGTGAGCAGGTATTTCCATTCTTCTGCAAAACGCAGAGTTACTATGGAAGCGGTACAAGGTTTGGTGTCAGAAGTGGGCAATAGCGATGTTTGTGCAAGCGCATTCAACAATGTACTTTTACCATGCCTACTAGGACCGAGAAACACGATCTTAATTTCAGGTACACTGTCCAGCTTTGATTCGAGTTCCTTTAAAATGGCGCGGAGCCGAAGAATCTCCCCATTACAACCAGGTATCTTCGCTTGTGCGACCCGAATCTCATCAGCATCTAACGAGACTTTTGCAAGAGCAATTTGTTCGCGAATTACGTCGGCAAGTTGTGTGCTCATTTGTTTCTCACTCGTGCTGCGATATTTGCACAAAATTTGGGACGACAGGCGGACTCAGTTAACGTACGCACTGAAGCGGTTCCCTCGATCTGACTGAACCTCAATCGAGATTACCTGAGAATCGCGGCCGTTGGCGGCTTAGAAGTTGCCTAAAGCGGAGGGCATGGGATTCGAACCCACAATCCCTT
>CALMBE010000347.1 GCA_937860165.1 uncultured Planctomycetaceae bacterium | reverse complement strand
TCCGCCAGTATGCAAAGCAGTTTCCGGGTTGAGCCCTGGAGATTTCACTTCACACTTAACAGACCGCCTACGCGCCCTTTACGCCCAGTAATTCCGGACAACGCTCGCCCCCTACGTCTTACCGCGGCTGCTGGCACGTAGTTGGCCGGGGCTTCTTCTGTGGGTACCGTCTTGGTTCGTCCCCACTGAAAGCGGTTTACAACCCGAAGGCCTTCATCCCGCACGCGGCGTCGCTCGGTCAGGCTTGCGCCCATTGCCGAAGATTCTCGACTGCAGCCACCCGTAGGTGTCTGGGCAGTGTTTCAGTCCCAGTGAGACGGGCCACGCTCTCACGCCCGCTATGCATCGTAGCCTTGGTAGGCCATTACCCTACCAACAAGCTAGTACAACGCAGTCTCCTCCCAAGGCGGAATTACACCTTTGATCCGAAGATGTTATCCGGCATTACCCCACCTTTCGGTGGACTATTCCGGTCCTTGGGGTAGATAACTACGCGTTACTCTCCCTTTCGCCGCTGTCCAGGTTCTAATGCAAGCAAAAGAACCCTTCTCGCTCGACTTGCATGCCTAATCCATGCCGCCAACGTTCATTCTGAGCCAGGATCAAACCCTTCAATTATTGTATACTTAAACCGAAGACCGGCGATTCGTCGAATCGCGGCTAATGCCGTCCTTCAACTTCGCCAATCGACAGCTAAAGAGCCTAATTTAAAGAATTTGAAAGCGCCATTTGCGTGAATTAATCGCCAATGACGCCAGTACAATCTTGTGCTGGCATAACTCAAGTTCCATGACCCCTTCGAAAAGGAACCACAGACTCAAGAAATTGTTAGAAGTCACTTACCGAATTGTCAAAGAGCAATCGAATCGTTCTGGCATGTCATTGTTGCACACCAGAGTTTTCTCCACCAGTCCCCCAGCGATGTTCGCTGCGTTCAAGTGAGACCCGAAATTCTACCAATCGGTTGGGTGCTGTCAACAGGTCAAAACAAAAGTTGTCACAATTCTTTGAAAGCCCGGCTAGTTCGCCGATCAATGCCTACAGGTCTCCCATTTTCACCGGTTTTTGTGCCATTTCTCCTGCTCATCCCCACCTTAACAGTTGGAAACTGCTTACTAGCTGGACTTGTACTGGCTAGACTGAGGGTTTTGAGCACTTGATTGCGGACTTCATCAACGAATCTGTCCGCCCGGCCGATAACTGTGAGTCGAATATGCCTTGCCGTGGTGTACGCGGAGCGACGACCCTCGAGAACAATGTCCGAGAAGATATCTTGCAGGCCACGAGGCAATTGCTGGCCCTCATGATGCGCCAAAACGGTATCGAAGCGGCCGATGTGGCCAGCGCGATTTTCACGACGACCCCTGACATTAACGCCGAGTTTCCCGCCTTGGCAGCCCGGCAACTGGGGCTTATCGACGTGCCGCTGTTGTGCGGGCATGAAATTGCAGTGCCCGGTAGCCTCCCCAAGTGCATTCGGATTCTGTTGCACTGGAACACGGAAAAGCTGCAATCGGAGATTCACCACATTTACATCCGCGAAGCCACCAAGTTGAGGCCAGATCTCACGCAACTTCCTCCCGTGGATTTGCAGGATTTGGAACAGTGGATTGCCGATCAGCTCAAGGATAATTCTTAGTGCTTTGTCAAACTAAAAAATGAGGGTGCCATGGCCACGGCGGTACTCCGCTGTGGCCATGCTTGCTCGGCGATTACATGCCCACGCCGGAGTGCCGGCGTGGGCATGGCACCCCAAAATAACGCTTTGACAAAACTCTAGGGAATACCCGTCGCAGCGAAAGCCAACCCAGCGCGACTCCCAGTTCCACGAGCACTACCTGGGCCGTTGGTTCGGGTACGATAAGTGCCGCCTGGAGCTCGGCTGCATCGAAGGAAACGGCGGTGTTCGATCCGTTGTACTGTCGTTGCCACTTGAGAAAATCTTTGCCGTCGGTGTCGCCATCGCCATCGGTATCCCCACCACGGAGCTCGCCGTAAGAATCTTGCCAGAGTTCGAGGTCTTTGGAGCTTACCTGGACGTCCAGATTGAAGTCGGCTGAGGAAGGATAAACGAAGAACTGTCGCTGCCAATTGAGCAAATCGCGGCCATCGGTGTCGCCGTCGTTGTCGGTATCTCCACTGCCATTGACTCCATATGCTATTCTCAATCGTGCCAAATCGATTACGTCGACGTCGAAGTCACCGTCAAAATTTGCCCCCCTAAGTAACTCGGCGTCGAGGACAGGTAGTTGCGTTAGTGAATCGAAGAGGGGAATCACTCTCGTCTCGCTAACGGTGAGCGTAGATGTGTTGATCCCCATTAGCCAATTCTCTTGGAGCACCGACAAGTCTGATTGGTTAATTAGTCCATCGCCATTGAAGTCGCCTTCATCGAATGTTCCGGATTTCAGCCAATTAGCCTGCAATCGGAAAAAATCCTTGAACTCAACTTGACCGTCTAAGTTCGCGTCGCCAGGCATCCAAGCCTGCAACCGCATCAGCGGATCACCCACAACGGTGTTGACGTAAGAGAGTTGTCGCGTGTCGTTCCAAGCCGCTTCCACGAATGTCAATCCGGAAGCTCCGGGGATGGCATTTGCCCCGCCCGCGGGCAAAAACATTTGATAGAACAAGTCCTCATTGGCGACGTTGTCCTTCCCATTGGTTGGTTCAGCGACATGTCCTAATCCCCCCGTTCCGCCGAGTTCGATCCAGTCAGCAATCATGCCTTGAGCTTGTGTGTTGGAAGGACTAAAGCTTTGTGCATTGAAGCTTTCGTGGGTAAGCATGACTGCACCATCGGCTAACTCGAATTGGAGCTCGCCGGGTACAAATTGATTACCGACAAAACTACCCAGATAGTTACTGCCGAGGCCCACCGTAGGGCCATCATTGGTTCCATGGCCAACATATCCAATGACCGGACGACTGGTAGTTCTTACTGCTGAGTTTGTCGGCTCGTAAAGAAGTGGGTTGGAAATTGTTCCGCTAGATGTATTTCCGTATGCGTTGTCAAACACGGTTACAAGACTGGGACCTGGGCCCGTCCCGGAGACTCCGACATTGGCCATTTGGTCGACGCTGTCCCATTCCGTGTCGTCGGCGACTACGTGATGCCCATAAGGAACTAGAAAAGCCTGCTGAGCTCGATCAATGGAACGTTTGACACTCTCGACGCTGTACCCATCGAGCCGGGCGCTAAGTCGGATGTCTGCATGATTCGGATCAGAGCCGTTTCGCACAAAAGGAACATTGTCGCCATAATAGGGATTGGCAGGCAATGTAGCGTCGAGTTGTGGAAATCCAGTTAAAAAATACTGGTCCCCCATCAAAGCGGATGAATCTATCGAATCAATTCGAGTCAATTCGCTTTCGAGGCTGGAATGGCGTTTCCATTTCAGGGCCGTATTACCTGTGGGGCGTGTGCCGCTATCAATCAGCAGTGGCAATCCCTTGGTGGTAACAATGACATCAATGGAATCGGGAATCCCGGCAATGGCATTGAGAATTTGAGGACGAATAATGTCCAGATAGCCACTCGCCGTCGTCGCTTCTTGAGAGGGATCGGTAAAGATGCCGTTGATGCCCGATAAGCCAACCAAATGGACTCCCGGGCGGGCCTGGCGGTAGTAGTCGGCAATCTGAAAACCGGGGCCCTCAAGGCCCTGATCGGCGTTGTAGAGAACTAAGACGTTGTTCGAAGAAATCTCCGCGTGAACGATCCCGCCGCTGTAAACCGATAGGAATCCACACCCAAGCAGACTGGTAACAACCAGGACTAGATATCCCGCAATCTGGCTCGTATGTACCTTGAACAAGGAGAAAACCCGCCATAGGAATAGCAACCGTGGCCACCATGCCAAGTCTCTACTAGGCAGATCCCCAAACTCACCGATAGAGCACACTACGATCTTCGTGTGCGCTCACCATCCCTTCACGGTGTCAAAGGCCAGAAAAGGACCACCAAATCACTTGGCGGGGGGGCAACGCAAACCTTCGTTTCTAGGATCGTGAGGACTTCCTGGAACGGATAACCAACATGATTTGAACACCTGCCAAACCCAGCAAAATGGACGAGGGCTCCGGAATATCATTCTGGAAAATACGATCACTGGGGCTGGCCACAAGCGGCGAAGGCGAGGGCCCGGCAAGCCCGGCGTTCACTTGCAGGAAATCAAACTCGGGTGCAAAGGGACTTGTGAATACCAACAGGCTGCTTGTGTTGCCGACACCAAGCGGTGGCAATTCAGAATTGTTGAAAAACCAAGCCATGGAGGTGTTATTGTCGCCCCCACCGAAGGGTGTTATTTCGGTGGCCGCACCAGTCGGAATGTTCACAGGAGCGGAAATGATGCCCCGACCATCGCCTGGATCGATACCCACGGTGAGCGTGTCAATCGCCGGGCTAGCTGCGGTAACAGAGGTAATCTGATAGACATAGATCACTTCGCCGGGGGCAGAAGGATCGAACTGTGCGATTGATTGGCTGTTGAGATAGAGTTGGAATTTACCAGGACCAAAGGCGGCCCAGTCCACTTCAGCCGCGACGACATCCCCAAAAAATGGGATCGGCCCGCCACTGATCGACACACTTCCATGCCAACGTCCGGCATCGGGTCCGAAGCCATCATTGAGGGCAAAATTCGTGGTAGCTAACGGGCCTGCCATCACCTGCAAGGACCCCAAAGCTACTACCGCACAGAGTGTAATACGGGTGAACAACCGGCTTAGACTATTAACTTTTTGTGCCATTGATATTGACTCCAATTCAATCTTTGAATGCCTGATCTTAAGTGGATTAGGATATGTACTTTCAATCAACTTGAACTCGGTCTAAATTTCTTCTAGCGTGCTTTTCTTCGCAAAAGTGAAGCTGCAAACGCCGACGCTAACAAAGCCAAGGAGGCCGGCTCGGGGATGGGATCGGATCCTGGGGTTGGGATTCCAAATATCAAGGCTTGCGTGCCACCATCCACAGTAAGCGAGGCACCGGAAACCGGAGTGTTGGGCGAAGAGAACGCCAGACCCCAACTAGTCATACCGGTGGGGATTTCCGGTGAAAATAACCATGTGGCGTTCGGAGTAAACGCCGCAGAAGAAGCATTCTGATCGCCAATATCAAACGTACCAATGGTGTTCGCGGGGTTGGCAATGCCAACGATTTCCGCAGAAACGCCCAAACTTCCATCCACATTAACCTGGTAAGTGTACACCACGGCACCGCCAGGAACGTATCCCAGGCCAGCGAAATTTGCATTGAATGCCGCGGCTGTGAAGACCGAGTAATCAACCGATCCACTCAGGCCGAAACCGTTATTGAACGGGACCGAACCAGTCCAACCAGCGTAGGCAGAACCGTGGCCATTAAGAATGCCTGCAGAGACCTGCGAAGTCGCAAACAGCGACAAAACCGCGATAGCGGCGAAGAAACGAGATTTGGTACACATCACTAGCGACTCCCCATCAGTGTAGAAGTTATTGCCTGATCCTGCGAAATTGCCCCGACAAGAGGAGATCCGACACCCTTGTGCCGGACACGCCTGCAATCTAACCGATTTTTTTCTTCGGTCAATCGTTTTAACTGAAAAATTGTCAAAATTGTTACGGATTGCCAAAAATCCGCTGTGCTGAGAACACGGGTGGACAAGCCACACGTGCTACCCGTCAATTCAGGTTAGTCGGTCCACTAGATTTGTGAGAGCGAAAGCGATCATGGTGAGGAAACCGACACCAAGCGTAGCGAACAAGAAACTCGGCGTGCTAACCAATGCTGTCCCAAAGCAACGGGACAGATATGTCGAATCGCACTTCCAATCGTAGCGTAATTTAAGAGCGATCGCGCAGAAATATGACAATCATGCCAGTTAAGAGAAGAGCACTTAGGCCCGCTGCCAGCAGCAACGATCCGAACATCAGTTCCAGAATTGTGACCGGCCGATCGCGAAGATGCGGTGGGAGACCGTAGATGTCCTCCGGCGACGGTGCGGCGGCGTTCGCCGCGATTGGAGTTGCGACTATGACCACCGCCAATAGAGCGTCCACAACTCGACGTGACATCGTAAATACGCACCTAACCATTACTTTACGGAGTTCCTCCGCCAAGTCGGTCATTAAGTTATTGGCGTCCGGCACCACTTATGAACCATTTCTCCCGCGCCCCGCTTCGGCGCGACTAGAGAATTCTTCCTGGTGGACTAACCGCCACCGCCCGGGAAACTTGCCGGTATGTCGCCGTGGATTTTCGCTTTCGCCGTTGTGTTCGGCAAGGCGGCGCTCAAGATCCACGGTCTGACCAACCTAACGTTGGCCTGCCTGATCATTCTGCAGCACGTACAAAAAGTATTTCTAGCTCCCCGGGTAGGACTCGAACCTACGACCCAGCGGTTAACAGCCGCTTGCTCTACCAACTGAGCTACCAGGGAATGGGTGCCGCAAGTGTGCGGAAACCTTCATAGTATCGAACGCTTCTGTGCCGAACAAGAGCCGATTCGGTCTGAAAATTCGCTGAATGGGAGGTTTCCGAGCGGGTAGGAAGGGAGTTGGGCGGGCCGGGGAAAACAGCAATTCAATCGAGTACTTTTTCCATCGTTACGCATTTACCGTGGTTGCTGTGCTCGACTTTGTCCATGTAGGCCCGCATTAAGGCGAGGCCTCTCCCGCCGGGGGATTCAAGATTTTCTGGGCAGCAGCAATCTGGAACTGCTTGGGGGTCGTAACCCACACCTTCATCGCATATTCTTGCGCAAAAGCGATTGGGGGAGAGTTCGCACTCGACATGGACACGTTTCGTGGGATCGTGCTTGTTGCCGTGCCGGATTGCGTTGGTGATTGATTCTTCCAACGCCATGTGAACCCCGAACAGTAACTCCTTGCTCCAACCGTAGTCGGCGAGCGTCGTCAGCACCTCTTGCACAAAGTCGTGATAGGCCGTGAGTGTGCTGGGGAGTGCCCGGGAGATCAGTCGCGGTTCAAGATTAGGCGTCATGCAGTTTCGCCCTGAGAATCGAACGAGATTAATGATTGAAATGGCGTGCTG
>CALMBE010000346.1 GCA_937860165.1 uncultured Planctomycetaceae bacterium | reverse complement strand
GCGCTCGAAGCTGTCGGCCTGCCCCTGCTCGTCGAAGGCCATCACCACCGCGGCGAGCCTGGGCGGGGTCCATGTCCAACAAGAAAACACATTCGGGCATGATCCCGCCAGTAGCGATCTGCCCTACTTGGCGAACTGCGTCGACTTCGACCCCCCCCGCATAGCCCTGGTAGACAATGTTCGCCAGCAAATAGCGGTCGGAGACGACGACCTTACCGGCTTCCAACGCGGGGCGAATCACCTCTTCGACCAATTGTGCTCGGGCGGCCATGTAGAGCAGCATTTCGCTCCGCTGAGCGATAGGCGTGTCGGCACCGCTGGCGAGCAGGATTTCTCGGACCCGCTCTCCGAGGGGAGTGCTCCCCGGATCGCGGCAAGTGACCAAGTCGCAGCCACGCTCGCCGAGCCACTCGCAAAACAATCGCAACTGGGTCGATTTGCCGACGCCGTCGATGCCATCAAAAGAGAAAAACATGGTGGGTAGGTGCTAAGAGCCTCAAAAAAACTGTAGCTGGCCTCTGTGAGGCCGGTTAGGGCTGGGAAACTTCGCGCGCAACGCCAGAAATCCCCTGCGCGAAGGAGTTTGTTGTACACCACCAGCGTTGGCAAAAACCAGGGGGGGAGAAAGTGCAGCTCTTAAGCGGCTACTGGAAACGGCGTGACTCACGACGCAGCACAAAGCCAAGCAAGGCGAGAGCCTAGGATAGCTGCACAAGGTTCCGGCACAGCCGTTGCTGCGGTGAGCGGTCCGACTCCCGTGCCGTAGTTGGCTTGCCAATCGGTGAGCGATCCCACTGAGGTATTCCGCTGCCACAGGAGAAAATCGGCCCCATCGACATCGCCGTCTTCGTCAAAGTCACCAGGGGTAACAGGTGGAGATAGTTCTCCAGCCCACCAAGCTAATGCGTAGTCTTGGGCATCATTCAGTCCTCCTGAATGAAGTACCTTGATTTTGTAATTTCCAGCAGGGACTTCATAGAAAATGTGTTCTAAATTGTCGTCTACAGTTCTTGACGAGGTTAACGCCATTCCCAAATCAGCCGTATTGGCAGGCAATAGATAGACATTGAGGTCGTTTAGAACCTCATCTAGCTCAACATAATCAAAAAACAGATCACCCGAACTGTATGAGTTGTCTGGATCGGTGAGCTCTACTCTTCGGTCCCAAGCAAGTGTGATTGCCACGTAACCAGATACTGATTGATTGAAAGTATAGTCCACATCGCCGAAAGCACCGATTCCACCGAAATCCCAGCCAATTGGCGGTACTAGACCAGGGTCGTATTCGCCGGACTCAAAATTAGCGATTGCACTTTCAACATTTAAGTGGCCTGCTCCTAAGCGTTGATCAAGCGATGTCTCATCGTCGCTATAGGCAAGTGTAGCTAGCCATGTATGGCCGAGTTCATTTACTACATCACGTTCAGAGCCATGCACTCCATTGAGCTTATCTGCTGAATTGAGCAAAATTGCTTTAGTGACCTCATGAAAATGGGCCTCGTTTCCCCAACGTGGAAGACTTGCAGCAATTTTTGTGTTGGCGTATTGGTGTAAGAGAGCTGCAGCACCCGTTACGTGTGGAGCCGCAAAGCTAGTCCCCAGGGAGAATTCTTCTAAATCGCCTGGAGACGTTAGAAAGTTAGAGACCCCTGGCGCCAAAAGGTCCGTTGATGTTCGGTCTCCCACAGCATCAAATAGAAATCCTACGTTAAACGAAGCTTCTTGCCGCCATGTTTCACCTGCTCCCTGAAATCTATCAGATGCGGCAACCGTAATTCCATTAAAATTGTCTTGTGGAAGTCCAACAAGAGCTCCCTCTTGAGCACCACTAACGACATAAAGTACCATCGTGACGGGAAGAGGACCAATCGACAAATTGAGTAATGTGTGTATTGCCATCAGTAAACTCTACAAATAGCTGAGGAGTCCGTCCGCCGCTGATATTTATCGCATAGAGATTTGAAATACCTGCAAGGCGATTGGCCGCTACAGCGAATGCATCGTCGTTATTCATTAAGAAAGCTGCCGCATGAAGATTCGCAGCCGGGGCGACACCTCGTACACCACTTACTGGCATTGCACTTGCGATCATCACACCAGCTACTTGAGTCGCGTGAAGCCCGTTTTCTCCTTGGACAAAACTAGAATTGGCGCTATCAATCGCTGTGCCAGCATAGACTTGTGTTGGAACAGTTTGCTCATGAACGTAATTCGAATTATCTTTCAACGGTTTACCAGGACGACCATTTTCTATTTGGCCGATCGCCACCCCACTCCCATTCAATCCCAATCCTTCAGAATTAATTCCAAATGGTCCGACGCTTAAGGCGTCTCCTTTTGCGGAGCTGACTATTGCCGTTAGGAAGAATAGTACGGAAAAACATCGCATGACAAATCTCCTAGTTGGCTTGACTAACAACTGCGAAGTCGAAGGAATCACAAACTATTTGACGTACCCGATCATTTTCTAGGGGTAATGAAGCGGGCCCTCAAGCTGGACCTACGCTGGGAAGCTGATTAACGCTTACGCGAAATTCCCCAGTAGGCAGCCCATCCAAAGGAACCAGAGCGAAGTGAGAACTCCTATTAAGTGAATTATGGGCCTCGAAATGGTAGTCGATAGTTAGCTCATCTTCTCGTATACACACTTTGTCTAATCTTACATAGCGACTGAACGCATAGGAATAAAATACTAAAGAGAGCTTTTTTCCTGGTGGCAACCTCTCGGAACGAGCTTTCTTGCCGCTCAAAACGGAATAGGCTTTTCGGATAGCATTAAGGCCTCTTCCTTCCACAACAAATGCAGGACCTGCGGATTCTCTATGATCGCCAGGCGCGGTGGAATTCAACAAACGGACAATCTGATGCACAACAGAGCTACTATGGATCTCTTCCACGGTCAAGTTGTTGTAGTTTTCAGGTTTCGACTCCAATTTACGAACGTCACGGGTTCCCAAAAGGTGATAACCCAAGATTTCACCAAGCGGAATCGTCACCGGTTCCTCGGCGTAGCTGATAGAACAGCAGAAAACAAACGCCAACGGAGCGAGTATTCGAGTGAACATTGTGCCTCCGATCTGACCCGTCCGATGTTCTCCTGCCTTCATCAGAGAATAGCAAGTTAATTTTTCGGGTAGTTTGTGCTAGCGAATCAAATGGGAACCTACGCCCAGTCGGATTACTAACGTTTGGCACGAAAAAAAATTTTCCGTCTGCTACGCTCACTCCCCTTCGCGGAGCAAATTAAAATACTCCTCGGCGTGTTCGCGGCGAGACTTGGGGAGTTGCTCGACGACTTGCGGATCGGTGGGGCTGCTGCCGATGGCCGCCATTTCTTCCTTGATCGACTCGGCGACTTGGCCACGCATGTTGGGGCCATCGGCTTCGCCGGCCAGCACGGCGGCACCGCGACCGGGATTCTGTCGCACTCGGGACTCGCGGAAGTTGGTCGCGTTCTTTTCATCGGGCCGCGGGCCATAGCCACGGCCGGCTCCCATGCCGTTGCCCGGGCGCTGGCCGAACATCTTTCCCGCCCCTTGGCAGGTAGAACACCCCATCCCCTGACATTCCTGGCAGGCCATCGCATCCTTGGTAAGTTGCAATTGGTCGAGGGCCGAGGTGAGCATTTCGCTTTCTTGCGATTGCTGATCGAGTTGGTCCATCTGCTCCATCATGTCGGTCATCGCCTGGGCAGCCTTGCCGTTGTCCCCCTGCTTCATGGCTTCTTGGAGCGCTCCCATCTGGTTGCCGAGTTGACTGAGCTTGTCCATCTGGTTTTGTTTTTTCTGCATTTGATCGAGCTTTTGCTGCATTTCGCCCGCTTCGGCGAGATTGCCTTGCTCGCGCTGCTTTTCGATTTGTTTTTTCATTTGTTCGATCGCTTGCTTCTGCGACTCGGCAGCATCGGCGAGTTTCTCTTGCATCTGCTCGAGCTGCTTTATGAGCGATTTCTTCGCTTCGGAATCGAGCTTGTTGGTTTCGAGCTGCTTTTTGAGTTTTTGCAATTCTTGCGAGGCCTGTTGCCAATTCCCTTGTTTCATGGCCTCGGCCATCTTGTCGGCAGGGCCTTGATTGAGGTTATTCATTTTCGAGAGTTGCTTGCGAATCTCTTGTTCACCGCCGAGTTGATCGCGGCGCTTGGCGAGCTCGCTGGCCAGATCATTAAGTTTTACCAGCGTGCGCTTAGCGTCGGCATCGGTGGCCTTGGCCAACTTTTGGGTTTCTCTTTCGAGTTGCCGAAACAGCCCCTCGGCATTGGCCAGACCTTTTTCAGAAGCCTGTTTACGTTTTTCGGCCAAGCGCTCCTTGAGATTTTTGGTAGCGTTGGTCCGCTGCTCTTTGGCTTGGGCGGCTGCATGGGGATCGATGCGGCTATGGGCCGGCGCATTGTCCAACAGTCCCACGGCAAGAAATGCCAACCCCGTCGTCACCAGCGGCAGCCAACTTCGCCGAGGCAATCGAATTCCGAATTGCGAAGTGACTTCCAGCCGACTCACGGCCCGCGCGGCATCCATCAGCAATGCCTGGCCAGCAGGAGTGCAGGCTTCGCTTTCCGACATGGCGATACTACTGGAAACGCGCTCGCGGAGATTGAACC
>CALMBE010000345.1 GCA_937860165.1 uncultured Planctomycetaceae bacterium | reverse complement strand
TCGCCGAAAACGGCTCAACGACCAATCCCAATTCTTGGCTGTGACAAAGCACTAGGGTCTTCCAACAAGCATTTTACAGAACTTCTGGACGCCGGATCGAGGGGGAGTGTAGAATGGGGCCATGACTTATGACATCGATGCAATTTTTGAACAAGGTGTATTCCGTCCTCTGGAACCGGTATTAATTCCGGCTGGGACGCGTGTCCATCTAAGCGTTAATCGAGAAGTCGCTTCGATAGAAATTGCAGGGCGACTGCGAAGCCCTCGGCTGGCAAACCCAGAACAAGCAGCGGACTTTCAAATGGAAGTTCGGCAAATGGAAGTTCGGGAGAACGCGGATACCAGCGTATGAAGTCAACGATTTTAGGCCACCTGCTCCAGTGGCCTTAGTGAATGTGCGTTCGATAGCCGCTGGCATTACCATCCCGAATATCCCGATGCTCTTGGATACCGGCGCGGATGTTTCGCTGTTACCACGGCAAGCAATCACTCCTCTGCTCGAAACAAGCGACGAATTTCGTCAATATGAGCTAGAGGGATTCGATGGCACCAAAAGTATGGCAGCGGCAGTAAGCTTAGAGCTTCAATTGCACGGCAAGACATTTCGCGGCCAGTTCCTCGTTGTTGATGGCAAGTACGGCATCTTAGGTCGAAACGTCTTGAATTCGCTCGTCATTCTGTTCGACGGACCGGCATTGCTTTGGAATGAGAATCCGTGATAAGCGGTGTTTAAGGTTCGAACTAGATCATAGGCCCTTGGCATGGATTGACTTGATTGCTTTTTGGTCAAAGTAAAGCGCCTCCCAAGCGCAAGCTGCTGATTGAATTCAAGCAGAGGCTGGATTAGGGTAACACTTTGTTCCAGTACGAGGTATAATAGGCGCATGCCTGAAACCGGATCTCAGCCTAACTAACAATTCACCTTAGCCGGATGGCCACGCCGTCCGGTAATCTCGGAGGACGTGGTCCTCCGGCTGGGGGTAAATTGATCTACCGTGTGATTTCATTTGGAATCGAAGGCCCTTACGTGGACTTACCCACGAATGGTGGGCGCTCTGAAGAGAGAGTATACTCTCTGCAAAGGAGCGTAGCGAATGAGTCGATCCCGCGACGTTGCATGATTGGCCAAACCTTGCAAATGCCTTGATTGCCCGTGCCGAGAGGTGGAATCTCAGCAGCATTCCATGATAGGGTGATTCTGCCTGGGTAATCCCAAGGGATCAGAAACCGAAAAATGCCCGGATTCTTTTCCGGCTGCTCTTGGCAGGTGCTTCGACTCGGAGGATAATTGGGGTGTGTTGCCTCTCGAGGTGGCGAATGACAGTCGCCGTTACTTCAACCTAGCGAGGCGCTGGGATGGAAGAGATCTTCTTTTTCTTTGTGGGCGTGGCCGGCTTTGCAGTGCTGTTTATTGTCCCCATCGTCACCTATTTGGCCATCAAGCGCATCGAAGCGGGCCAAGGTGAGTCACTCAGTCTTCTCCGCAAGGAAATCCGCGAGCTAAGACAGCAGTTTTTCACAGCGGGCAAAGTCGAGATTCATCCCGCCACCGACGTGCCCCTTCACCGAGAACCCGAGCTGGCAGCAACTCGACCGACAGCCGAAGCACCGGTCCCGGAATCGATTTCAATTCCGGCTGCGGCTTTTCAATCACTTTCTTCCAAAGGGGTGCCTCTCACCCCCATCGGTGAGCCTACTGCGAAGATCATCTTCCCACCGAAACCGAAGTTCGAACCCCTGCCACCGCGCGAGCCAAGCCGCTTTGAAATTGCCGCGAAAGAAACCTTAAAGCGAATCTGGAACTGGATCATCGTGGGCGAGGAACACGTCCCGACGGGTGTGTCGATGGAATATGCCGTCGCCAGCCAATGGCTGTTGCGAATCGGAGTGCTGATCCTCATTGTTGGTATCGGATTCTTCTTAAAGTATTCCATCGAACGGGGGCTCCTCGGCCCGCAGGCCCGAGTGGCCCTCTCGGCGGTCACAGGCCTGGTGCTCTTGATCGCCGGCACGCGAATCTTGGGCAAACGCTACCATGTCTTAGGGCAAGGTCTCTTAGGAGCGGGGCTGGCGACCCTCTATTTCAGCGCGTTTGCCTCCTCGAATCTCTTTCACCTGGTCGATCCGATGGTAGCCTTCGCGCTGATGGGACTGATTACGGTGCTGGCCGGCGGGATCGCTGTACGCTTCGACTCGATCCTCGTGGCCGTGCTCGGCATCTTGGGGGGTTACCTTACTCCGCTGATGCTCGAAAGCGAAGTGGTCAACTTTCCCGGCTTGTTTGGCTACATGTTGATTCTGGGAGTCGGCGTGTTGGGAATTTGCTTTTGGAAGAACTGGCCAATCGTCAACTATCTGAGCTTCTTCACCACGTTCGCTTTAGTTTTTGTGGCAATGAACAGATACACTCCTGATCGATTCTGGGAGGTTTTTCCCTTTCTGATTGCCTTCTTTGTGTTGTTCTCAACCATGACAATTCTCTACAAGATTGTCAGGCAGTCTAAATCGAATTTGCTCGATCTGGTGGCGATGTTCATCAATGCGGGGGTGTTTTTTGGCGTGGGTTATCGGCTCATCGATCAGGTGTATGACCGAACGGCAATTGCCACGCTTTCGCTGGGTCTGACAGCATTCTACGCGGCGCATATTTTTTACTTTCTCCGGCGCCGGTTGGTCGACCGTGAGTTACTAGTGTCTTTCATCGGCTTGGCAACTTTTTTCCTGGCGATCACCATGCCTCTGGTCCTCTCGCGGCAGTGGATCACCGCCAGTTGGGCCCTGCAAGCCTTGGTGCTCGTGTGGGTGGCGGAGAAACTCGGCAGCAATTTTGTCAGACAAGTCGCGTTCTTTTTGTTCGCGGTTGTCTTGGTACGATTCTGTTTTTATGATCTCGAACGCCAGTTCCGTGGGGGCCTAGCTACGACCGCCGAAATGAGCATGGGGGACTATCTGCGGCTGCTCGTGGAGCGCGTGATGGCCTTCGGAGTTCCAATCGCTTGCTTTGCTGGGGCATATCGAATGATGGGGAAACCACCCGAAGTTGCCGCAACTGGCGATCACTCCCCCATACAACCCAACAACGACATCAAGCCCTGGTTGCCGACGTCACTAGCACTCCGCACTTTGATATTTGCCGCAATCACGATGACGTTTCTCTACTTGCATCTGGAACTGAATCGCACGATCGGACATTTCTATGCCCCCGCCCGACTTCCGGTGCTCACGATCCTGTGGATTGGACTGAGCGGCTTATTTTTCTACGAATACGCCCGTCGCTCCCAATTGGTCCTGCTGGTCTTAGCGATTCTCGCGCTAGTGGCGGTCGTCGGCAAGTTGTTCCTCGTCGATCTCCCGGCCTGGGGACTGAGTCCCCGGCTGTTGTATGCACCCCCTTATTCCTTCCGGGATGCGGTGATGCGGCTGCTCGACTTTGGCGCGATCATCGGTTTTTGTGGCGGGGCGTATGCGGTATTTCGGGGACGCACATTTCACCAGGAAATTCAGGCGATTCTGGGATTTGCCAGTCTGGCGCTGCTGTTTGTGTATCTCTCGCTCGAAGTAAACAGTTATCTGTTCCACTACCACGAGGGTCTGCGGGCCGGTGGTGTTTCGATCCTGTGGGCCGTCTTCGCACTCTCGTTAATCATCCGCGGAATTGCCAAAAACCTCGTCGCGGTACGTTATTTGGGGTTGGGGCTGTTTGCGATTGTCTCAGGCAAGGTGTTCTTCGTCGACCTGGCCCGTCTCGACCAGTTCTGGAGGATTGTGGCCTTTGTGCTGCTAGGAATCCTGTTGATGGCCGGCTCGTTCGTGTATCTCCGGTATCGCGAGAACTTCGCGGTCGCGCAAGATTCCGGCACGGGGGAACCCGCCGGAAGGGAGAATTCAACATGAAGCGTTTACTCGCCGGTTGCATGGCTTGCCTGGTTCTCACCTCTGTGGCTTGGTCGGCTCCGAATTTGCGATTCAAGAAGGAGTTGAAGGTTCCCGAATTGCAAGGCGAGGAACTTCTCTCGGTCCCGCTCGATAGCGAAGTTTATGGGGCCACGCGCACCGACTTGGCAGACCTCCGCATTCTCGACGCCGCCGGAGAAGAAATTGCTTTCATCTTGCGTAAGGCACCCACGAAAAAGAAGCGAATCGAAAAGCAGAGGTGGCCAGCCGATAAACTCGCTCTGGCTCCCGCCGCTGACGGCAGTCTGGTGATCTCCTTTCAAACCGATCTCCCAAAACATCCGCTCTTCCCACATGGGATTCAATTCATCTCGCCGCTCGTGAATTTCGAGCATCAAATCAAAATCGAAACTTCTGCCGACCAAGAGCAGTGGAAAGTTCTTGTCGAAGAGGGTTTGATCTTCGACTATTCGCAGTACATGGATGTCCGCAATCTGAGCTTGGAACTCCTCCCACACGAACGTCCCCGAGATGAAAATGATCTTCAGTTCTATCGCATTACGATCAAGGACGTCACCCAAGAGCAACAATCCCAACTCCTCGAACTTACCCGGCAGTTTCGCGGGCGGGACGAAACCGACCGCTCCGAACGAGTCACCATCAACCGCCAGCCATTTCGGATCGACAGACTCGAATTCTGGCACGACA
>CALMBE010000344.1 GCA_937860165.1 uncultured Planctomycetaceae bacterium | reverse complement strand
GGCGCTGGTAAACTCTCGTTTCAGGGAGGGTGAGCGTCAGCAACGAATCCCAAACCTGCTCGGCGGTCATCCGCCGCAGCACAGGGCCGGGAAAATAGTACGGGGCCTCGGGGTCCAGATCGCGGCGTGTGGCAAGTCGTTGGTAGGTCTTCGTGTTGTAGAGGACGCGCAGGAACTCGCGCTGACTGAATTGGACCTCCTGCATTTGCGATATCAAGAAATTCAGCAGTTCCGGAGTAGTGGCGACGCTGTCGTCAGTGAGTTCGTCGACGGGCTCGATCAGACCCATTCCCAAAGCCCGTCGCCAGAGTCGATTCACAATCGTGAGCGTAAACCTCGGGTTTTCCTGCGCCGTGAGCCAATCAGCAAACATGCCACGCTTCGACTTTCCCTGGACCACTTCAGGCTGCTTGCCGAATAGCACGCGCGGAGGGACCACTTCCCCCGGCTTGCCGTCGTCGTATTGGTAGTCATGAGGAAGTTGCAGCGGACGATCGAGCAGCTCCCTGACAGCCACGCGATTGGGGTTCAAGATTCCATCGAGTCGCCCCGGAAGGTTTTCCTGGCCTTTTTCCTGTGCCATTTCGTTGACAGCGTTGCGTGCTTCTTGAGCCACGGGATCCACTTGGCTGCGACCGGCATTGGTATCGATGGCATGCACGAAGGCGGCCAGTTCGTAAAACTCGTGCTGCGTCCAGCGGTCGGTGGGGTGATCGTGGCACTGAGCGCAACCGACGCGGGTCCCCAAGAATATCCGCACCGTGTTATCCAGGTTTGCCAACGGCATCCCCGCATCACGGAGCACATACCCGACCGCCGGATTCTCCCACGTGCGACCCTCGGCCGTGAGCAGTTCGCGCACGAACTGGTCGTAAGGCATGTCACTGGCCAGGACATCTTTAATCCACTCATTGTAGGGCTGGGAAAAAATGTCTCCTCGGGGTTGATCTTTCAATCGCAATAGATCGGCCCAGAAGTTAAATGCGTGGCTTACGTAACCTCGGGAGTTCAGCAATTCGTCGATCAACTCCGCACGCTTGGTTGTGGTGCGCGGCCGATTTAGAAAACCCGAGGCCTGTTCGGCAGTGGGGATCGTGCCGGTGATATCG
Source organism: uncultured Planctomycetaceae bacterium (assembly GCA_937860165.1). Taxonomy (GTDB): domain Bacteria; phylum Planctomycetota; class Planctomycetia; order Pirellulales; family Lacipirellulaceae; genus Bythopirellula. The sequence continues at coordinate 734 of CALMBE010000344.1, read as the reverse complement.
AGATAGACCCGCCGCATGAACTGCATGTCGTTGGTCATTTCGTTTGGTCTGATTCGCTCGGCCGACAGCTTGGCTAAAACTAGCCGGTCGATCTCCTCAGCCGCTGCCGCAACCTTGTCGGCACGTCCGGGATCGACCTGCGTGGGCTCGAGGGAACGCCGCGCGATCGTGTCCCCTGCCACATATTTCGCTGGCCCAGAATCTTCCCGATTCATCCCCATTTCCATTTTGGGCTCCCTGGGAGGAGCTTCGGATTTGTTACCCGAATTCTGGGCGCGAGGGGCGGTTTTTTCTTTGGCCCAGGGGCGGGTTCCTGGCAAGAGGGCCAACCACACCACGGCACAAAGTGCGAACAGGATACCGCGCCGGTAGATTGTCATTGAAAATTACCCCCGCCAAGCTTGATGGTGGAGAACCATCTTCCGTATCACCATAAGCATAAGCCAAATCCAGCACCGCTGTCCACACGCTTAGCTGGAGGCAAGCTTGCCTCCAGCTAGGGTTGGTTTTATCCGTGGCTTCGGAGGATTCTCACTTTCGTCCGAGAACCTCCGACTCGATTTGGGTGATCTCCGATACGTTGAGAAACCGACCTAAGAGGGATCGCATCTCGGCAAAGAGACCGTCAATTTTCAGTTGCACGCGGGGGTTCTCGGAGCGATGCCGTGGATTGCGCTCCGCCAGGGAGAGTAGGTTCTCGAAATCGACCCGCGTCGGGAGCTCGTTGAGGTCCG
>CALMBE010000343.1 GCA_937860165.1 uncultured Planctomycetaceae bacterium | reverse complement strand
CTTTTTGCTGGTTAGCACATGCCGAATGCCAGCCTTGCGAATGCAGGCATTGAGCACTTCGTTGGTGACGGTGTAATTGAGATTGGCCGAAACACGCCCCGCCAGCGTGACGGCGGCATTGGTGACAACGGCTCCGACCGAAGGGGGGAGCAGTATGCCGACATATTTCTCGTCGGGTGCCAACACTTCGCGTAAGAGCAATCGCCGGAGGATGAGGGTCCGCATCAGGAGCGAACCGCCGGTCGCTTGGGCCCCGCTGGAATCGGCCACTTTGAACCGGAACAAACCTTTGCGACACTTGCGCAACATCAGTCGCGGCAAGACCAACATGCGTCCTTTTCGACCCGACACGGCATCGGCCCCCAAGTCTTGAACAGCTTGTTTGATTTGGTGAATGTTTTTCACGTCACGCAGAGGAGAACCAAACCAGATCGAAGCCGGTCGGAAAAAAGCACCGCTCGGCTTGCGGAAATAGCGTCCTCCCCTAAAGGTAAACATACTCCCCCAGAGCTCATCGATATAGACAGGAATGACCGAGGCGGAAGTCCCTTTGACAATTTCCAAAGTTCCCCGGCGAAATTTTTGCAGGTGGCCCGAGAGGGTAATTCTCCCCTCGGGGAAAAAGCAAACTAGCTCCCCAGCATTGAGGGCTTCGCGGGCGGTTTCGAGGGCCGAGCGGACCCCCTTGTGCGAATGCCGCCAGATGGGGATCGCCCCCATGATTCTGGCAATTCCTCGCGTCCACCAACTATTTACCAAATCGCCAGAGACGATCATCCGGATGGGGCGCGGCGAGATTGCTACCAGGAGCAGGCCATCGATCCACGAAACATGATTGGGAACCAAGAGCGCCCCCCCTTCTTCGGGGAGATTGCACCGCTGATGAACGCGAACTTTGTAGAGCGTGTGCGTCAACAGCCAAGCCAAAAAACGGATCGATGCCTGAGGAATTAGACAAACGATATAGATCAGAACGGGAATTGTCAGCACACCACATCCCAGAAAGATTTGTCGGGCGGTCATCAGGGGTGGGCCAACAAATTCCTGGAAGACCTCACGCGCGAGACCTTCGTGCTCGGGATGGGCGTGAATTAGGTCTTCCACGGCAAGGGGCTGGCCAGCAATTTGAGCTTCTTCCAGTTCTCGCCAGATTTCGGTGGAACGTGTGAGCGATTCCGGTTCGTTCACGTAATAGGTCTGGAGATTGTCGAGTGTGCCGGGCTCGGTCGGAAGTCGCATTACGTCAAAAGCCACCGAGGCCAGCAACATCCCGCCAAACGTCATGAAATTACTGGCCGCCAGAATGGATCCCCGGCGATCCCTGGGGCTATTGTGTTGCATGTAAGCAGCCAGTGGCACATCGAACAGCCCCGCCGAACAGCCGAGCATGAACAGCCAAATTCCCGCGGCGATGTAACTGATGGTCCAATCGCCGTTGCTCTTGAAGAATTCCCCTTCGACCGTGAAGAGCAGCAACGGAAAAAATACTAAGCCGGTCGCCCCCAGCGGTAGGATTCCCAGTTCTACCCGACCTGCCGACCAAACGCCTGCCAGCACACTTCCTACTCCGACTCCGATTACCAAAGCGGCCAGTAGCGGGGCAACCTGGGTTTGTTTTTCGCCGCCAGCTTCAAAGGCAAACTGGTCGATATTCAAATTCGCCAATGCCCCCAGCGACCAGAAAAACATGATCCCATAAGCCACCCGTAACATGGCGGGGGTATGCGCCAACGTCTTCAAATCGCGCCACGTTTGCTGAGGGGCATCCCATGGGAACCGCCGAGCTAGATTGGCACCCGGTAACGGTGCAATGGCCAAACTCGTGATCCAGCCAGCCACAGCTACTCCGACTAGCACGAGTGCGGACCACTCCCAATGTTCTTGTCCGCGATAACCCGTGTAATCTGCTAATACACTCCCTACCGTAGTGCCAATCATC
>CALMBE010000342.1 GCA_937860165.1 uncultured Planctomycetaceae bacterium | reverse complement strand
GCAGTAGCGACCTGACCCGGGGCTAAATGCTTGTATCCCTGCCGGGATGAGCCGTTGGCGCTAGTTGCAAATCCGCCGTGGCGGGCATCGGGTTTTCTCGGGGCCACCCGACGCTAGCGCCTTCGGCTCATAAGCTCACCCATTAAAAATCCTGAAGAACAAAACATTTTGGTATTCGCGCCCATTCGCGTCATTCGCAGGAAACAAAAAAAGTGAAGAAGTCGAACTAAGCCCATGCCTGAACCTCCCTTTGCCATCGCAGCTCACCCGCTTGTGCATCTCAATGCTGCACTTAATTTATTGGCCACGGTCTTGTTAGTGGTGGGATTTGTGCTCATCAAGCGGGGTCAGCCGAGGGCCCATGCTGGGGTGATGCTGGCGGCCTTTGCCGTGTCGTGTGCTTTTTTGGTGAGTTACCTCACCTATCATTGGCTGGTGGGGAGTGTGCGATTCACACACCCGGGGTTTGTGAAAATCGTGTATCTAGTAATCTTAATCAGCCATGTGCTCCTGGCGATGACGGTTCCCTTTTTGGCCGTAGCGACCATCGGTTTCGCGCTGGTGGGAACGGGAGTTCGCGGGGCCGCGCGGCTGCCGCTCGAGCGGCGCCAGCATTTCCTCGCCCGGCATCGCCAGTTTGCCCGGTGGACTTGGCCGATATGGCTGTATGTGTCGGTGACCGGGGTGGTGGTTTATGTGATGCTGTATCACCTCTGGCCGCCGACCGGCCAATGACTTAGGATATGGGCATGTGGAAGAAGCTCTCGATTCTGTTGGCGATTGGCTTGGTCGTGTTCATGGCGAGCGACGTCTGGGCCTGCCCCACTTGCAAGGAAGGTATCTCCGGAAACGATCCGCTCTCGCAAGCTCGGGCTTCCGGGTACTTCTACAGCATCTTATTCATGATGGCGATGCCGTTTGTCTTAGTGGCTTCCTTCGGCGGTGCGGCCTATTACTCGATCCGTCGGGCTCAAGAACGGCAGGAGGCGGAGAGTCGAATTGCCGACCACAACAAAGCGGTTCGAGATTCCCTTCCACAATTGTAGGCCGGAACAAGGTACTCCGCAGTTCCGGCACTCTGAATAGCAGGCGCAAGTTACGAATCTTGAACTCGCGCCTCGCAACTCGCGCTTTTTCTCAGAAATTGCCGGAACTGCAGGGTACCTTGTTCCGGCCTACGTCCTCCGACCTCGCGGATTTCAATCCAGGGACACAAGGTCCGTGGCGTGAGGCATCACCTGTCGAAGGTGCGGCGTTCTTCTTCATTGGGCCAGGGGTCCCAGCGCTCGTCGAAGGCGATCCAGAGAGCGCGGGCATAGCGGAAGAACCAGAGCGGGAAAAGCAAACTGAACGCGCCCAATGTCCACAAGAGTTGTCGACTCGACAGGGTGTTGCTGAAAAAGAGGGAAAAGTAAAGCACCACGACCAACAGTGTTGTCACCCCGTAATTGAAATAGATCGATCCCAAGAGATACCCCGGGGCCCGATCAAACTTTCGCCCGCACTGCTGGCAGGGATCCTGCATCTGGAGTCGATTGCGGAACAGCTTGCCAACGCCACACGCGGGACAACGGAGCCGGAGTGCCCGGCCTACGCTGATGGCGATTGAGGTTTTTTGTTTTTCGTGTTCCGTGGTCATGCTATTGCTTCGGGATTGGGTAGACAAACCTCCTTGCAAGATTCTACCGCGCAGGGTACGTTTTGCGACATGCACCAACTAGCAAGACTGCTGCAGCTTGTCGGCCTGGCAATCCCGCCACTCGCCATGGCGGCTCAACTGAGCGAGCACATCTCGGCGGGGAAAATGTTGCAGTTTCTATTTGTCTCGGCAGGGATATTTCTGCTGGGATACACGCTGCAAACCTACGGTCGACCCAGCAAGTAGCCCTCAGCCTTGGCTACCACAACAATTCGATGGTGGAATCAGCCGCGATTCGAGCCTCTTGTCGGCCTGGATCCGGCAACGCGGAGGTGACTTTGAGCATGGTTCTCGAAAGATCTAAGAGCGGTTCGTGGGCTAAGTCAACACGAATTTCCCGCTGAGGTCCGACTCGCTGGACAACCGGCTCGTTGTATTTGCCGATCCCTCTGCGTTTGACAATCGCCTCTGATCCATCGCTTAGTCGTACGCGACTTCCAAGTGGAAAGAGCGAAATCACATTGAGCAAGGCTCGTACCACGTCGGACGGCATGCTTTCCTGCTTCACTTGGTTCAACAAATACACCATCACGTCATACGCCAAGTAGGGGGGGCGGCCCCACTTTTCCTCGGTGAGTGAGATATAAGCGTCTGCGACATTCAGAACTTTTGCGTAAGGGTGGATTTGCTCTCCGCGCAGGCCTTGCGGATAACCTGAGCCATCGAGCCTTTCGTGGACCTGTGTCACAGCCAGTTGCACCGCTTCGGAAACCTGCTGCATGTGCGCGAGCATTTCGAGCGTATGCCAAGGGTGCTGCGCCAAAATCGCTCGCTCCTCATCGCTGGGCACAGCGTTCAGCTTTTGCAGTTCTTCGGGAACTCGTGACAATCCCCAATCGTGGATCAAGCCACACTCACCGACTTGGCACACGCTTTTTTCATCCCAATTCATCTCCATCGCAATGGCCATTCCCAGAACTGAGAGGCGAATTGCTTGTTCCGTGAGATCGGGAGCTGGAGAGACCTCGGCGACCGCCGCGATGGTTTGGTCCGAATCGTGTGTTAATTCGGCCGCGGTAGAACGCGAAACGGCAGCCACGGCATGGTTGTCCTGGGATAAACCTGCCAACGCATGCCGAATCATGG
>CALMBE010000341.1 GCA_937860165.1 uncultured Planctomycetaceae bacterium | reverse complement strand
CTTGACCAAATGACTCCGCTACAAAAACACCACCTACCCATTCCCCAACCTTAGTGCGGGCATCGGAAACAAGTAGTCGAATCGGATCGTGATGGCTGGAGTTTGATAGTGCGCTAACAATCGAGTTCTCAAAAGCCGAGAGAGAATTACTTAGAATATTTTGAATCTCAGCAGACGTTCGTTTTGCAGCTGCAGGCAGGATAGCAGTACTATAATCAGTGAAAGTATCAAGGTTAACTGCCCACTCGCCTCTGTAATAAAAATCTCGTTGACTCGAGTTTGCATTCCAATAACTATCAAATCCATGTATTCTATCGTTAGTGACAGTTGTTCCTGCTGAACTAATTCCCTTGTTCCTTTGGAATGCACGTTGCAAACCTTTGACTGTAGAAACGCTTTCAGTATCGATGGTTTCTTCCACGATCTGATGTTCCAGCCCAGACCCGTTGTAGAGAGTAAGTCTGATAGCATCTTCAGCGAAGTTGCCGCTCCAATGCAAAATCGAACCCGATCCATTTTTTAAATCGACTCCAAAATCGTCAGGTGCCATGCTATAGGGAAGATATTCATACTGCTGATAACCTGCGCTAGCTGTTGCTACGCCTGATCCAACTCGATCTTTGACGTACACCCCGTTCATTAGCCCAGCGATGATTGCATTGTGAATGTTGAAATCCTGCCAGTAAGCAGTCGCGGTGTAACTCAGTAAGTCATCAATATCGCCAGCATCCACAGAGGATAATTCGGTTATCAAGTATTCCTGCAATGATTCAACGTATTGAGAAGAAAACTGATTCGCATCCAGTCCAATCGCCATGATCGTACCGACATTCTCTTCGTATTCCTGCTTAGAGAGGTTGAGGTCTCCTACTTGTTGCCATGGGTCGAGATGGGTAATAGTTAGGAGAACCTTTTCACCCGCTAGCAAATTTCCGTTCGCAGCAATGGTTTGAGTCACCGTATTGCCGTCTACCAATTCCTTAATGAGTAAAGTTGGATTGGCGTTCTCACTTGTCGTGATCGTGAATCGCTCAAACGCTGAGTCCGGGACGACTACTTCTTTACTGAGTAGAAGCACATTATTGCGAGTGCTCGTGCTACTAATCCGCTTGAGTTCGAGAGTGACACGGTGGGTGCGTTGCCATATGGCATTACTATTTTCCAGCAGCTCATCAAATGAGCCGAAGCGTATGACCTCATCGGTCGCATCGGTTGGAATTGAATCGTAAACTTGTACGCCCTCGCCCATCCCGACTGGAATCTGTGTGAACGCACGCTTTTGAATCGGGCCATCGTGAGCAACATCTGCTAGCGATTTGCCTGGATAAGTTGTCGTTATAAAATCCGTCAGCTTGTCTTCATAGTACTCCAAAGCGAGTTCATCACGCACTTTTGTAAGGTAATCTAACTGATCGAACGGAATTAACACACCATCCAAGGCAGTAGGTAGAATTCCAGGATTGCGTTGCTTGAATTTCCAAGAAGGGTCGAGAAATACTTTAGCGAGACCGGTGGCCGTAGGTACGGTCGCCTCCACCCAGGCGTGGTCAAATCGCAACTTAGTGCCAACGCTTTGAACTTGAGATCCCAATGATTGCAGTAGTACTCTTTGGAGGTTATTCCGCAGTGTTGTACCAGTTGAAGTATCTGGTGAACCAATCCATTTCTTCACGATCTCTGCAGAAACTTCGATTTTGCCACTCGCGATATCCGCCTCGAACCCTGCCGCCTCCAGCCGGTCCACCAACAGCGCCGCCTGGTCCCAGGCGTTGCCCGCCTTGGTTTGGGCCGTAGCATCGATCCCCTTCATCAGGCCCGGATAGAGCTCCAGTTCGATCTCGTTGTAAACTTGCGAAAAGATTTCGAGGACCTTGCGGTACGGTCCTTCGGCGTCGAACACGCCGTTATTAAACGAGTTATTAAACCAGTTTGTAATTGGACCTAACGGTACTGAGGTGAATTGCCCCCCGGCGGCTGTGCTCTGTGAAATGCTGGCTGTCCAGTTGTTTGTCGAACCTGCGATGATATCGTCGCGTCCATCGAGATTGAAATCACCTACGTAAAACGTTGAACTGCTAGTCAGGCCGGTTCCCCAGTTTTCTAGTGTTGCAGAGCCGTTGGCTTCGTTGAAGTGCACGACTTCCCAAGCAGTTGCTGCTTGGAAGCGCCCTGTGATTTCATCCGCGCCGTCGCCATCGAAATCCCCCACAAGCACATTCGACCAGTTTTCCCCCGTCGTTGTTGCAACCGGCAGTAATTGGTTCCCATCAGATAGGGCAAACGCCCAGTCGTGTGTCAGGGTGTCTTGGGCGGCCAGGTCGGCGCGACCATCGCCATTGAAATCGCCCGTAAGTACATTCTTCCACGTTTGCGTCTTGTCGAACTGGAACCACTTGGAAATCTGCGGAGTGCTGGTCGATTTGTCCACAAAGTGAATCGCACCTGTCTGGCCAATGACCTGATACTCTTCGTTGCGGTGGTCGCCATCGATATCCATCAGGAGGACCGATTGCGACTCGGTGGCACCAATGTCGATGGTTCCCACCTTCCGGGTTCCCCCGCGCTGGTCGAGGGCGATGCTTGTTGCGGCGCCATTGCCGGAATTGATCGCCGGACTTCCCGCCGGATAGAAGGCGCCCATCAAACGCATGCCGCCTGGCGACACACATTCGAGCGAATGAAGCTGCTTGCGCGGGAGGAAAATGACGTCTCCGGGCGCGACGGCAGCACGCGCGGATTCGGTCCACATGAAGCCTTCGCCCTCGAGGATCACGATGACTTCCTCGTACAGGTGGCGGTGCGCGGCCGCCCTGGAACAGGGGACCTCGCCGATGAACTGGGTGACCTCGGGGCATCCGGTTTCGGCAGCGATCGCGCTCGCCGTGCTCGATCTGATCGACAATGAGCGTTCGCCGAAAGACACGGCGCTGGCGGCGGCGGAAGCGTTCGCGCGGGTCGCGGCTGCGAACGTCTACAGCCCGCTGACGGCGATTGTGTTCACGCACGGGGTCACCGGCG
>CALMBE010000340.1 GCA_937860165.1 uncultured Planctomycetaceae bacterium | reverse complement strand
GTGTTCAATCCGTGTTTCGTCCGTGGCTAAATTCATTCGACATAGCGCTGTAGTAATAAGTGTTTTGTCATTCCTAGAGACTGGGATCCGAAGCGACAGGATCGCTTTTTGTCGGGTGGGTTTTATCGCTCTGCACCCCTCCCCTCTTGGTATTCCCAGTTCTGTCAAGTCGGATTCGCGATTTGTAAAGAGTTTTTCATTCAGCTACCAGTTGCGGCCCACCTCCGCTGGAGACGCTAGGAAGCCACCTTTTTCGCAATTCCTCTGAGCCGTAAACCCTTCCGCGCAGTAGAATTAAGGGTGGTCTGGCGGTGTACCGAAGTTTGACCTTCGACCAGCAACCGGATTATGCTACAGATCGGATTGGAGTCGCGCGACGGCGTGGCTCGGCGAACCAAGACATTCTAATTATCAGTGATCGAATTCTAAAATGCGACTCTCACTCGGCCAAAGTATGCAGATGGCTCAGAAGCAGGTGCTGGCACCGCGGATGATCCAGTCGATGGAGATACTGCAGTTGCCGATCATCGCCTTACAAGAGCGCATCGAACAGGAGATGGAAGACAACCCGGTTCTAGATCAGGTGGAGTACGAGGAAGAGCCCCCCGAGTTCGAGGAAGAAGCCGTCAATCCGGATGCCTTGACCGAATCGGAACGGGAAATGGTTGTCGGTGATGACGGCAACAACGAAGACGACTTCGAACGGCTCATGAACATGACCGATAATCTGCCGGACGAGTACGAGGAGCGCAGTCGCCCCTCACGTGGGCAGATGGAAGCAGAAGCCGATCGCCAGCACGACGCGATGGCCAACATGGTCTCGCGTCCCGAGTCGCTGCAAGAGTATTTGGATCACCAGCTAGGTTGGTTTGAACTGAGCGAAAACCTGCGGCGGATGTGCGAACGAATCATTTACAATCTCGACAGCAATGGCTATCTCAAATCGCCGCTCACGGAGTTGATCCCCCCTGCCCCGGCGGATCTCAACGGCGACTCGGCGGGCTGGCGGGCCAGTCAACTTAAGTTAGCTGAAGAGGCGCTGGCCATCGTCCAGCGACTCGATCCCCCGGGAGTCGGTGCCCGCAGTCTGAAAGAATGCTTGCTCTTGCAGCTCACTCCCGGCTTGCTTTTTTATGAAGAGCTGCAGGTCCTCATCGAGCATCACCTCGAAGACCTGGAAAACAATCGCTTACCGCTCATCGCCAAGAAGACCGGATTCTCGATCGAAACCATCCAAGAGTCTTGGGAAGATTTGCGCACTCTTAAGCCCAAGCCCGGCGCGGAGTTCAATGAATCTTTCGCCCCGATGGTTACCCCGGATGTCTACGTGGATCGCAAGGAAGAGGGGGGCTATGAAGCTCGACTCGAGGATACCCAACTCCCGTCGCTCTACATCAGCCCGACTTACCGCAAGCTCCTGCAAGATCCCGATACGAACGCCGAGACGCGCGAGTACATCAAGCGCAAAGTCAACTCGGCCCAGTGGATCATCGAGGCCATCGAGCAACGCCGCAGTACTCTCACGCGGGTCTCGCAAGCGATTATCGATCACCAAACGAGTTTCCTCGACAATGGCCCCGAGTTCATCGAGCCGCTTAAGATGCAGCAAATTGCCGACAAAGTGGGGGTCCACGTCACCACCGTGAGCCGGGCGGTCGACGATAAATGGATGCAGACCCCGCGGGGAATTTTCCCCCTCAAACGTTTTTTTGTCGGAGGCACTACCAGTGCCGATGGCGAGGAAGTCGCCTGGGACAAGGTCCGCTTAAAGCTCCAGGAAATCGTCGATCACGAAGACAAAACCAAACCCCTCAGCGACGACGCCCTGGTCGACGAACTTTGCAAGGCGGGTATTACCGTTGCCCGCCGGACCGTGACCAAATACCGCAAGGCGATGAACATCCCCAGCAGCCGCCAGCGCCGCGATTGGTCCGAGGGCGAGAAAGACTCATGACGTCACGATGGAATGTTGTCAGTTGTCCGTCGTCCGTAGTGGAAAAATGTTCCCCACCGCTTGCGGTTTAGCAAATTCTGTCATTCCAGTGCAATGAGTCATTCCCGCATAGGCGGGAACCCAGTTCTTGGCACAATCTGGATCCCCGCCTCCGCCTCCGCGAGGGGCAAGCTCTACGCGGGGATGACGGAAAGCGGCCGTTCTATTTCCCCCAGCCTCTACTCTCCCCCACTCACACCGACTCGATATACAATCCCCGCTTTTGCCGTTCCTCGCGGCGGGCGTTGTCGATCCGGATTGCGACCGATTCGACCTCAGCGATTCCCAGCAGCGTCAGTTCCGGATGCGACTGATCACTCGAAGTGATCCAGATCGTGCCGATCCCCACCAAACGCTCCACGGGGCCTTGGGAAAAGGAGACATCGTCAACGTCGATGACTTCGACCCGGTCGGTATCACGCCATAGCAATCCACTGTGGTGGACCAAGCGTTGGCGGCTAAGAATATAGTGATGGCTGAGCCGCAGATAAAAATAGCGACCCGCCAGAACCAGCCAAAAAAGTCCCAGTCCAACTAACATTCCCAGTCGGGCCGATTGGGTCGTGCGAGAACTCGCGGCCAGCAATAAAACGGCAAGTGTCAAAACTCCCCCGGCAATCCACCACCCGAGCATTGCTAGCCGCGAGAATCCTCCCTGCCACAGAGTTTCATCTCCCGCGGCTTCCGCATCTTTGGTCCGTTGGGGAACCTTCTTGCGCAATTGCTCCCCTCTGGCGGCCTCTGACAGGTCGGCACCGCAACTGGGACAGAACCGGGCTTTCAGCGGCACCTTCTTACCGCATGCGCTACAAGGCATGGCAACGACTTCCTGCGTTTAATTTCAGGGTTTTTGTTCGCTGGGGTGGAATATACAGAAAGTGGGCCGAGTTAGCTAGAAACGTGTTCTGTATCGAGAATCGCAGGAAATGTATAGGAGTCTATCCAAATACCGTAGAACGGTCTCTTAGGCCGTCCGGAGGTTGAATGGTTTCACGACGAAAATACTTGGTGTACGGCCCAGGGGACCGTCCTACGTATGGGTTCTTGGATAGTCACTTAGGGGTGACTCAAGAATAACTTCCGCATTTCAAGGCTGGCTGCCTTTGGTCTGTAC
>CALMBE010000339.1 GCA_937860165.1 uncultured Planctomycetaceae bacterium | reverse complement strand
ATCGTCAAACAAGCATGGCCACGGCGGAGTACCGCCGTGGCCATGGCACCCACATTTTTCGTTTTGACAAACCCTAGTTGATGAGAATGCGAATAACCAGATAGGGGTATATCAACTAACCCGAAAGGGGGGATTAAAACAGTACTTGGCGGATACGCTTTGCCCTGTTTGGAGAAAAATTTCCTCAAAACTCTTGCAATCTGTTTTTCCAGGTGTAGCATGCACGCAGGTGGATTGGAATTAGATTGCTCACCCCAGAAATTATTTTGGGTGTTGCTCGGCATAATCGCATTGTATTTTCATTGGGCCTCTGGGGACGCTAATGTACTTAGAAAAAAAATGGAACCTTGAAGAGCGGATTCGATAACTCTGCGACTTAAGTTTTTCTTCTTCTTAATGCATTTCAACCAAGAGGAGCGATCCAATGAGATCTAGAATCAGCGCGATTTTCTGTGTGTTTGCCGTTGCATTGCTGGTTTTCCCGAGCCAGGCCTTCGCGCAAACAGGCCCTAACGAAGCCAATCATGAGCCCCCGACCGGGCCGATGGTAAATGTGGTCGACATCGAATTTCTTGGTGTCTCCGGGGGAGAATCCAATGTGGAAGTCCCCGCATTTAATTTTTTCTCTGTGGGGAGTGCCGGCGCGCACTTGAACTTGGCGACCGGTCATATCAACGAGGTCGTCCACAATCCCGCGACCAACAAGGGTTTGTGGTGGGACATCGACCTGAAGGTCACCGTCAGTCTGAATGACCTCGACACGCTCACTGGCCAGCCGCAACTCCCGGTTATGCTGGCAATCGATAAGGACGTTCTCAACCAGACTCGGTGGCGGTGGACCGATTTTCATATGACCCTAGGCATGAGGGGTCCAGACGGGAGCTTTATGGAATCGGACGAGTTTGATTTCTTGTTCTTCAAGGACACTCCTCCTTCGATCAATACTAGCGGTCATTTCGACAATCCACCGATGCAGGACGAACCTGTTGCTCCTGACAACTTGTGGTGGTTTGCCAACAACACCCCAGGCGTACTTCCCGGGGAATTGGCGAAGTTTTGGCTCGGCATTCAGATCCCGCCTAGCAAGTTTGATCCAGGCACCGGGATGGCCCGCTTCGTCCTCCGCGAACATGCCACAGTCCCCGAACCGGCAACAGTCGCGCTGCTGGTTTCGCTTGGTATGGGACTCCTGGCAACTCGTCGCCGGGAGAGCTAGTATCGGTTTCTAGGCTCCCGGTGTCCGCGCCGGGGGCAGTTTATTGCCACGGATCCCCCCAGAAATGTAAAACTGGGGGGATTTTTTTGCGCCAAGCGAGTCAAAAACCTGGGAATTTTGAGGAAACTGGGCCCAAGAAGTTTTTGGCGCGAAATTCGCCCCCCCTCGCCTTGTCACGCTTTCGGACGCGGATATATTGATTGATTCGCAAAAGTTTCTCGCCGCTAGGCTAGCGTAGCTCAATTGGCAGAGCAGCTGATTTGTAATCAGCAGGTTGTGGGTTCAATTCCCTCCGCTAGCTCGTCAAGTCAGTTCCAGGAGGGAACCTGACTGTGTCGTGGTCTGTCCTCCTGGAGGGCGCTGGGCTACGAATCGCGAGAGGTGTGAAACGGTTGCGACTAGCAGTGTCGACTCGAAAGACAGTGTCGACTTGAAAGAAGCAATCGGTTGAGGGTAGGTGGTTGGAATCGAACGGGAGCGGTTGGCAGACCGGAGTGTTGGAGACCGGGGAGTTACCGAAGCGGTCAAACGGGGCAGACTGTAAATCTGCTGGCTCTGCCTTCGCAGGTTCGAATCCTGCACTCCCCATTGAGAGTCGAGAGTTAGGAGTCGAGAGTCGTGAGCCAGAAGTTCGATCTGGCGCTCGACTCTTGGCTCTGGACCCTCGGCTGCACCGCGGGTGTAGCTCAATGGTAGAGCAACAGCCTTCCAAGCTGATGACGAGGGTTCGATTCCCTTCACCCGCTTTGAAGAGTCGATAGTTAAGAGTCGAGTGTCAAGAGCTGAGAGTCAAGAGCCGGAGTAGCAATGAATAGGAGAGATTTGGCACTCGACACTCGACTTTCCGCTCTCGACATTTCTGCTGCTGTAGCTCAGTTGGCAGAGCACTTCCTTGGTAAGGAAGAGGTCTTGAGTTCGAGTCTCAACAGCAGCTTTGTAAGTAAGAAGTTGTAGGTAAGAGTAACTTTGTAAGAAGTAAGAGTAACAAAGGGGACATGCTACTTTTTGACGACCGAGGCCCAGCGTGGTTAAAGCGTAGCATGTTCCCTTTTTCGACACCAAGCGACCTAGAAATAAGTTAGGAAGAAAAATGGCTAAGGATACATTTGCGCGCACTAAGCCGCATGTGAATGTTGGTACGATTGGTCACATCGATCATGGCAAGACCGCCCTGGTGCGGGCGCTGACCGGCGTCGAGACCGACCGGCTGAAGGAGGAGAAGGCGCGCGGCATCACCATCGAGCTGGGCTTTGCCTATGTGCCGCTGCCTGGCGGCGGCATGCTCGGCTTCGTCGATGTGCCCGGCCACGAGCGCTTCGTGCACACCATGCTGGCCGGGGCCGCCAGCATCGATTTCGTCCTGCTCGTCATCGCCGCGACCGATGGGGTGATGCCGCAAACGATCGAGCATCTGGCCGTGAT
>CALMBE010000338.1 GCA_937860165.1 uncultured Planctomycetaceae bacterium | reverse complement strand
CACTGGAGTACCAGCGTGGGCATGGCACCCTAAAGTGAAAAACTGATTGGCCCTGTTCTGCATCGAGAATCGAAGGAATTGTATTAGCGCAAAGACGCGAAGCCGCAGAGTCGCAATGAGTTGTCGGAAGGTACGGCCCCGGGTCTCGTTCGTCGCGTCTTGGCGACTCAGCGGCTCTGCGTTGATGAATCTCCGTTTCTACCACTTCTAAATCTTCGCAAAAACCAAAACAGCAGTGGACCAACGAGTGGCCCACTGCTGCGAGGCGTAAGACAATTGATTTGAAGGAGCAAATCAAGTAACTAATAGGTCATTCCGACGCCGCCCACGAAACCAATGAACCCGACCGAGGCGTCGGCATGTTCATCGACTGGGTCGATGGCGAACCCGCTCCAGTTCTGCCATTCGAATCCGCTACGAGGAGTGATCGTCATGCTGCCAACTTGGATAGATTTTTCAAAACCCACGCCGAGTTCAGTCTGCTGCCGAACTGCATCAAACAATTCACCCGTTATAGAATCTTCGCTATCGCCCCCTAAGATGGCGGTTTTTGCTCGGGCGTAAACTAAACCTCCCCCGGAAGTCATCAGTCCGAGCTTGGCACCGATCAATCCCCCGATGCCGTCAAAATTATCGACACTCCCTCCGAAGGATGCATCGGTGTTATTGTTCCGGAGACCTGCGGTAACTTCAACCAAGGTGTTTTGCGTAAAAGTCAATTGCTTTACGAGTTCCACGTCGAGGTTGTAGGTATCCATGAAATCAAAGCGGGTTTCAACAACATCGGCACTGTGATTCCATTCCCAGTAAGTCATGCGAACACCGACATCGGCGCTGCTCATGTAGGTCAGTGCGAGACGGGGGCTTGCTTCGTAGTCGGTCGCTCCGTCGGCATCGTGGCCGGTTTCTAGATGTGCTTTGAAGAATGTGGCTTCGGTATCAAATAACCAGCCCTCGGCTTGAACCGAGCACGTTGAACACACACAGGCGATCGCAAGTGCGAGCGCGGGGAATAGCCGCCTTTTCATCAAACTCCTCCTTGTTATTTGGGTGGGAAACGCAAAGGGCCATCCTTGGTCCTTGATTGGAGTGCGCTTCCTACTTCGGATCGGTAATCAAGGTGCTCGATTCGTGAATCTTAAGCTCCGGAAGGGGGTGACATTCCGGACTTGGAATTTCAAGCTCCTCATATCAAGCTTTCGGATAGCTGAAGTGTATAGGGTAACAATATCTCGATGTGACTTCATAACCGAAGTTCCGGGAGTAAGTTTTCTGACCCGCAGATTTTAACAAATCCAAGAAATCCCCCGATTATCTAATCCTGGACTGCGGAAAAGCAGATTGGCGAAAGGCGCTGGGTCGAAATCGCGCGGTTTCGATTCCTCGCAGCTCAGCGATTTCACGGTAGGGAGCCAAATAGTCCCCCCTGACATCAGGAAATCATGCCTACCCAGATTGCCAAGACTGATAGCAGCAAGAATTTACTCGACTGCGAAGGACTTCCCTCTGCGAATTTGCTCGGCTTGATTGAGGTAGTTTACTGCGAGCCCGGCTAGTGTATAGTGATGCCATGAAATGCCCCTTCTGTCGCACCGATAACGACCGCGTCGTCGATTCCCGTTCTTGTCAGGACGGTTATTCGATTCGCCGGCGCCGCCAGTGTCTCAAGTGTCGCCGCCGCTACACAACTTATGAGCGCATCGAAGAGTCAACCATCAAAGTGGTCAAACGCGACGGCACGCGGGTCCCTTTTTCACGCGACAAAATCAAATGTGGCCTGGAACGGGCCTGTTGGAAGCGCCCGATCAGCGACCGCGATATCGAACGGACCGTAGCCGCGATCGAGAACGATGTTTACACGTCTTTCGATAGCGAAATCGACAGCCGCCGCCTGGGTGAGTTGGTGATGGACCATTTGCGGGAGCTCGACGAAGTGGCGTTCGTGCGATTCGCCAGCGTGTATCGCCAATTTGCCGACGCCGGAGACTTCGTCGCCGAAGTGCGGCCCCTGCTTGCCAAGAGTAAGCAACCGAGGTAGGGGTGGGTTGCCAATTTGTCGGTGGTCAGTGGTCAGAGAATCGATCTTCTGCACTGACCACCGGCCACTG
>CALMBE010000337.1 GCA_937860165.1 uncultured Planctomycetaceae bacterium | reverse complement strand
CGAACAAATCGTGCGGTTGAAGTTACTGCCACGGATCGCCGCCTGAAAACCGATGACTGAAAGCCGAAACGACCGAAAACCAATCAACCGCGAACGATCAAAGTCAAAAACCCACCGACAAAAGTAGTCACCATGAAAACCGCCACACCCAAAACTGAACCATCACCCTCAACTCAACTCCGAAAAGTAGTTTTCGGAGGTTCCCTAGACAAACCCAGCCAAGTCACCCGCCGCCGGGCGATAAAACTCGCCGGAAAAGGTTTCGCGACGGTGGCGGGTCTGGCTGCATTTGCGCAGATTCCGAGCGACGCACCCGGTGCGACGCCACGGGAGCCGGATGCAAAGACGGGGAACTCCACACGCGCAAGACCGCGCGAGAAATTGAGGATCGCCACCTGTCAATTTCCAGTCAGCGCGAACATCGCCGCCAATGCGAAGCATGTCAGCGACTTCATGCGCAAGGCGGCCGATGCCGGCGCACACTTGTTGCACACGTCGGAAGCCAGTTTATCGGGATATGCCGGGAGCGACTTTCCTTCGTTCGACAGCTACGACTGGAAATCGCTTCGCATGGAGACGGCTGGACTCCGAGAACTGGCGAAGGAATTGAAACTGTGGCTTCTCCTGGGTTCCGCTCATTTCCTGGATGAGAAAACCAGGCCAACGAACTGTCTCTACCTCATCGATCCGCAAGGGAACATCGCGGATCGTTACGACAAGTGCATGTGTACTCCAGAGGACCAGAAGCATTACTCGGCGGGGAACCGGCTGGTCACGCATGATATTCAGAACGTCAGGATCGGCCTGGCCATCTGCTTCGACATCTGCTGGCCACAGATCTACATCGCCTATCGGGAGAAGGGAGTCACGCTGATGCTCCATTCGATGTACAACGCCGGGAGCGAGGGTGAGAACTGCCTCGACACTCTCAACGTCCGCCAAGTCCCCACCCGCTGTGCGGACAACCGCATGTGGGCGGTGGCCAACAATTCATCCCGGCCTTACTCTCATTGGGGATCCTTCATCGCACGGCCGGATGCCACGATCGCAAAACAACTGGAGATCAATCAACCCGGCATGCTGGTTCACGATTTTCCGGACGGCCTTTCTGAGAAGGGGTGGTATCACAATTACCAGCCGATAAAGCTGGCCGACGGCGAGACCATGACCTGGGGAATTCCAAGCCGGCATCCGCGGCAAAGCGACGGACAAGCTGAACCGTGAGTTCGACAACTGTCGTTCTCCAACTCCCGCCGAATCCAGGACGTGTGACCATCAGCGCGGACGAATATCGCCGGGTGCGGCGGATTCCACGCAGGCACGTTTCACCGCCAGGTCAATCATGCGCTGACAGAGTTCCGGGAACAAGAGGATATAAGCGGCAAGCTGTGGATCGTCGAGGAAACCCGCGTAAGGATTCGCGGGGGAGGCAATCCGAGTCCAACACTTGGCTTACTGCCCGCAGGCGCAGCCGCCGTCGGCGGGGGCCATCATCGCACCGCTCTCGAAGCCGGAGTAACCCGCTGACATCGAGGTTCCCGAGCAGCAAGGGTCGCAGGCTGGCTGGCAGCAAACAGGCTCGCAGCAAGTCGGGGCATAGGTGGCGGCACAGGGGGCCGCCATGTGGCCGTACATCGGGGCGGCCATGGCTTGATTGCGACCGAACAACCCTCGGCATCTTCCGCAGCCGGCGGCGTTGAGGATCAAGATCGAAACGGCAACAAACAAGATTGTCTTTTTCATCTCCTGCATAGTCCCCCGAAAGAGGACGCTCCATAAACGTGGTTTGCCCGAGGCAATGAGGCCAGCCGACCATGAAAGTCATTCGTGTTCGACCAGCCGAGGTTTCTCCACACAAACATTCCCCGCGATGTGGCGTTTGGCAAACGGTACGTGGCATTTTTGCCTCATTTTCTCTGCCGGACATTTCTGGTTTGCGGGTCGTGTCGGCTGGGGCGCACCCGGAGAGCGGAATATGCGGGGCGAGACAGTTGTTCGGTCGGTGTCAGGTGTTAGGATAAGAGCGATGAACTAGGTTTTGTCAAAGCGTTATTTTGGGGTGCCATGTCCACGCTGGTACTCCGGCATGGGCATGTAATCGCCGAGCAAGCATGGCCACTGCGGAATACCGCCGTGGCCATGGCACCCTCATTTTTCGGTTGGACAAAACCTAGTGCGGTTGGGCTATCGGCTATAGACCGGAGCAGATTCACAGAACTCACGGGAGTCGACAACCAGGATATGAACTTCTGCACTTCACGGTCAGGGTTGCTGCATTTCTTGATTGGCACTTTCGTGCTCGCACTAGTGCTGCGGACTTGGTTGGTGATGGGATTGGTCGAGCCGGTGCGAGTCGCCGGGAGTTCGATGGTGCCGACGCTGCGTGGGCCGCATGTCGAATTGCATTGTTCGACGTGCGGCGAAAACTATGAAGTGGGTGCCGAATTTGCCAGCCAAGTTGACCAAACCGAGTGCCCGCGCTGCGGGGAAATGGATCCCTTGGCCGAGCAAGTAGAAGTCCTCGATGGGGATCCCCTGGTGATCGATCGGTCGATGCCGTGGAGGCGACTTCCGCAGCGCTGGGAGCCGGTGGTGTTTGCCTCGCCCGCCGATGCGGGCAACTTGGCGGTGAAGCGTGTCGTGGGATTACCGGGCGAGAAAATTGCGATTCGAGGGGGCGACGTGTGGATCGATGGGCAACCAGCTAGAAAATACCTTGCCCAGCAGCGGGCATTGCGACAGTTGGTCCATGGGGAAACCGCTCGGGCGCGTCGTTGGCAAGGTGACAGCGCTGGGGATTGGCACTGGTCCCGGGACGCGTGGCGACTCTCGCAGCGCGGGGCCGATAGTTTTTGGCAATGGTTGAGCTACCAACACCCGAACCAGCAACCAATCACCGATGATTCTGTTTATAACGCGGGGGTCACGCGACGCCTCTACGCGGTTCGAGATTTTTTTCTGTCGGCCAAGTTGCGATGTTTGGGAAGCGGAGATCTTGCATTTACCATTGCCGAGGGGCACGAGGAAGTGGGGATCTTGCTGGAAATAGCTCAGCGGAATGTCGAAGTCCGAGTCGCGGGCGAAACTCGCGCCCATACCAACCTGCCAGAGTCCGTGGTTCAAGCGATTCTGCGCGGCGAGGTGCTGTTGGAACTATCTAACTTCGATCGGCAATTGTTGTTGGCCATCGAGGAGCGCGAGGTCGTGCAGTTTCCGCTGGAGCAGGAAGTCGCAAACGCAGAGACAGCGCGCCCGATAGCAATTGGTGGTCGAGGATTGGGTATCATCCTCCGCGAGTTGGAATTGTATCGCGACGTTTATTATGTGTCGCCCACGGAGGAAGTGGGTCGAGCGGAGCCGATGGCACCTGTGACCTTGGGAGAAACGGAAATTTATGTGTTGGGAGACAACTCAGCGGTGTCGATTGATAGTCGCCACTGGGGGCCCTTGCCGCTGAGATATCTGGTAGGTCACCCGCTGGGGGTGCGGTAGCATCGACATCCGTGAAATTCTTGTGGTAAAATGGAAACATGGCAACCGTAGACTTTATTGACCGTTACTTCGAGCCGGTGACCACGGTGTCTACACCGGAGCTTGCCCAGCAAATCGTCGATTTGCGTCCCGAGCCCGATGTTGTCGCTCGTGTTCAAGAGCTCGGCATCAAAAGCGATGAGGGAACGCTGACCGTCGAAGAACGCGATGAGTACCAGTCGCTTGCCGACATTGGTACCGTGCTTTCGGTGTTCAAAGCCAAGGCTCGTCGTTTTCTCTCTGATCGAGCGGCTTTTTGATGCTTGACGCGGGGTTCATCAGGCATCTTAATGGGTAGCAGACTAAACAATCGTGTGTGTTCCG
>CALMBE010000336.1 GCA_937860165.1 uncultured Planctomycetaceae bacterium | reverse complement strand
CATCGGCTCGATGAGGCCTGGAATCTGATCGAGCAGGCCGAAGAGTTTGGTATAGAATTTCCGACGTTGTGGCTTGTCAAGGCGCGGTTGCAGCGTCGGCGCAAAGAACCGCAACAAGCGGTGGCAACCTTGCAGAGTTTGGTCGGCCGACTGGAAAAGCATGACGAAGTGGCCTGCGAGGCGTGGGGAGAGATTGCCCTGATCCGAGATCAGGAAGGGGACTACGAGGGCGCGGCCGAGGCGATCGACCATTGCAAGCGTGGTCAACAGGGGCGCGCCGCAATCTTCGATCAACGTGGCAGTGCGGCTCATCGCAAGTTCCAAGAGCTGTTCGCCACACTCCGACGAGAAGACTTTGTTCGCTGGCAGAACGCGACTCAAGGGATGAACCAGGCTAACGTGGCCCTGCTGGCTGGCTTTCCCAGGTCAGGCACGACTCTCTTGGAACAAGTGCTCGATGCGCATCCGCAGCTGATCAGTTCCGAAGAACGCGACTATCTAGGTAACAACGTGATCCAAAGAATCTTTGGTAGGACACCCTATTATGAAACACTCAACAAGCTCACTGCGGGGCAACTCCGGTTTGAGCGAGGTGCGTACTTTCGGGTGATGGAAAAATTATTAGGTGAGAAAATCGGACCACGGATGCATCTGGATAAAAATCCGGGTTACAATCAAACGATTCCGCTGATCCTGCGGATATTCCCGGAAACACGTGTGATCATTGCGATCCGAGATCCGCGCGATGTGGTCCTGAGTTGTTACCTTCGCCATTTGCCGCTGAACTTCATGAGTGTTCAGTTTCTTTCGGTAGAAAGCACCGCGCGGCGCTATGCGGCAGACATGGAGGCGTGGCTCACCTTGCGCAAGATTCTACCTGGTCCCTGGTGTGAAATCCGCTACGAAGACTCCGTTGCCGATTTGGAAACTCAGGCACGAGGTGCTTTATCTACTCTTGGACTGCCATGGGACGAGGCCGTGCTCGACTATCGACAACGCCTGCAAAAGGAAAAGCGGGTCACGAGTCCGACCTACGAGGCGGTCGCCCAGCCGGTTTATACCCGGTCGCTTGCTCGCTGGCGGAACTACGAGAAACTACTCGAGCCAGCTCAAGAGATTCTCCAGCCCTTTATCAAAGAGTTTGGTTACGGGTAAGTCACTCGATTGACCTGGTTAACTAAGGCAGGGCTCAAAATTAACTTCCCCATTTCAGAATAAACCACAGAGTCGCAGAGGACTCCGAGAAGAGCAGGGTGTATGTAGAAGGGCTGTTAGCTGTTAGCCAGAAAGAGTTGCCACTTAGTACTACAGCGCTCTGTCGAATGAATTTAGCCACGGACGAAACACGGATTGAACACTGATAATCAAGAGGAATTTAGGGCCATTCATTTCGGCGACTACCCTGTTTGCCACCACCCAACGCATCACTCCCAATCATCCGTGTTTAATCCGTGAAATTCCGTGGCTTTCTTCTATCCTTCCTCGTTCAACCCAGCGCAGTAGGATTACGTTCCCTCAGAATGACAGTTTCCCCTAAATCCCATGCCCGAACACAGCCCGAATTCGACGAACTTTAGCCCCGCCTTCGAGCGGCGACTGGATCTCGTCCGGCACTTCGGCACGTTCACGCAAGCGTATTCCACCGCCGTGCAACCGGGGCTGGAACATTTCTGGCACGGTGATTGTTACCTGGCCTATCGCATGAAGTGGGGGATTGCCTGCGTGCTGGCCGATCCCGTGGGGTCAGCAGAACTTCATGAACCGTTGCTTCAAGCCTTCTGCCAGCGGTTTCGCCGCACCTGCTTTTGGCAGATTTCTCGTTCCACGGCAAACGCCTTAGCTGACATGGGATTCTGGATCAACGAGATGGGCTGCGACACCCGGCTGGAACTGGCTAACTTTGATTTCGCTGGAAAAAAGAAAGAACGACTGCGACACGCCACGAACTGGATCGCCCAGAACAGCTACACCGTGCGCGAAGGGACCTTTCCTCGGGATGTGACCGTAAGCACAGTGTGCGAAATCTCTCGCCTGTGGCAAGCCAGCCGGCGCACCACCCGCGATGTCTATTTTTTCAATCGGCCCATCACGTACGCCGACGAAGTCGATGTCCGCAAGTTTTTTCTGTTCTCTCCCGCGGGACTCCCCGAGGCGTTTGTATTTTTCGATCCCATTTACCGCGCAGGTCGCGTGATCGGTTATTCCCCAGCGGTGAAGCGCCGCCTGCCCCAGGGACCTTTGCGGGCCGAAGAAGGGATCATGAAACATGCGATCGAGCAGTTCCAGCGCGAACAAATTGAGCATGTCATGCTGGGGCTCTCACCCATGGCGGGGATCGAAGACCGCGAGTATCGGGCCAACCCGCTCGTACACTTCAGTTGGAGCCGGGCGCTCGGCACCTGGTGGGTCAATCGGTACTTCTACAATCTGGCGGGCCACGCCGATTTCAAGCGTCGCTTCGACGGCATCGAGGCGGCGCAGGTGATGGCGCGACTTTACGCGGCGGCACGACTGCACGTGAACTTCTTCCAGCCGTCGTTCAAATTGAAGG
>CALMBE010000335.1 GCA_937860165.1 uncultured Planctomycetaceae bacterium | reverse complement strand
AACATCAGAAAGCGTTATGCTATCCCCTAACTACAGAACAGCGACAGACCACTAGTAGTCATTCCTGCTCAGGCGGGGATGCCAAGCGTGCCTTAGCCCGCCTATTTGTCCCCTTCGAGGAAATCATCGGTCGGATAGGGGACCGGTTTGTCGGTGAGTTGGCAGATGGCGTTGTGGGCTGCCCGCTGCTCGGACTCCTTCTTGCTACGACCCCAAGCCGGGGCGAAGAGTTGCGAACCTACTTGGGCTGCGATTTTGAAACACTTGTTGTGGTCGGGACCTTTTTCGTCGACTAGGTTGTAACTCGGTGTGACCCCATGTTCGCGCTGGGCATGGTGCTGAAGTTGTGATTTGTAGTTACCCCGGGTTTCGCCCGAGACAGTCGACTCGATCTCAGCATCCATGTCTTTGAGAATAAATGCACGGGCTGATTCCAATCCACCATCTAGATAGATGGCTGCGATGAGCGACTCATAAGCGGCAGCCACCACGGATCGTGGTACTTCAGGGTCGGCCGCCATGCCTTTGCCCAACAGCAGAAAATCGGCCAGTCCCATGCTCTCGGAAATGCTGGCACAAGTATCGCGGCTCACCACGACCGATTTGATCTTAGTGAGGTCCCCTTCGAGGTATTCGGGATAGATTTGGTAAAGCTGCTCGCAAACGACCAAGCCGAGGATCGCATCGCCGAAGAATTCCATCCGTTCATTGGACGCTAGCCGATGGGTCACTCCCGAGGCGTGTTTCAGTGCTGCCAGGAGCAACTCGGGGTTGCGAAATCGATAGCCGATACGGTCCTGACAGGCTTCGAGATCGGCTTCGGTGGAATAGGGGATATCAGACACGGTTTTTCTCGACGGGTAGGAAGTTATCGGAGTCTCTAGGCTAATCTAGGGGGTTTTGTAGTGTCAATGCGGGGAGAGGAGTAAGCAGGGCCGATCCGTTATACGACCTTGGCGTTGGCCGGTCCGCAACTACGCCCCCGCCAAGTTTGCCACTTGGGGGATGGGATTTCTGCCGATAAACTAGCACGACACGAGAAATGGTCCCTATGAATCGAAGTCCCAATGATGAACACCCTTTATCTGCCTGAGCTCCGTGAGATGCTGGCCTTGGATGACAAGGCCGGTTTGCAGGAGTTTTGCACTGCCCTGCACGCGGGGCGGACCGCAGAATTCATGGAAGGTCTGACCCCCCAGGAAGCGTGGAAAGTGCTCTTGGCCGCCGATCGGCCGACACGCGAGGAAATCTTCAATTATCTCGCGGAAGAAATGCAAATCGAGATCCTCGAGCAGGAGGATCCCGTCGAGTTGAGCCACTTGATTGCTGACCTTCCCGCCGATGATCGGGTCGACTTGATCAAAAAGGCCGACCCGGCAGTGATGGAAGAGCTGCTCAAGCTGGTGCCAACCAAGGAACGCCGCGATATCCTGCGATTGCGCGCCTACCCAGAAGGAACCGCCGGAGCCCTGATGACCACCGAGGTGGCATGTCTCTCGGAGACTCTAACGGTTCGGGCGGCACTGGAGGAAATCGGCCGCGAGGCGCAGGAATTTGAAACGATTTACTACATCTATATCGTCGACGACGAAATGCACCTACATGGCTTGGTGTCTGCCCGGCACTTAGTAACGAATCTTGGGAAGCCCAACATGCTGTTGTCGGACCTGATGGTTCGCGATTTGGTGACCGTGGTGGCTACCGACGATCAGGAAACGGTTGCCGAGAAAGTGGCGGATTATAATTTTCTGGCGATCCCTGTCGTGGATAGCGAACAGCGACTGGTCGGCATCATTACGCACGACGACGTGATCGACGTGTTGCAGGAAGAAGCCACGCGGGATGCCCATTTGGCTGGTGCGGTCGAACCGCTCAAGGAAAGTTACCTGGCCACGCCCTGGCTGCAACTCACGCGACATCGTGTGGGGTGGTTGGCATTGCTGTTTGGCGGGGCCCTCGTCACGGCCTTCGCTATGCGGTCCTACAATGAAAACGTTCAACAGTATGTCTGGATAGCCTGGTTCTTGCCCCTGGTGATCTCCACCGGTGGGAACTCGGGGAGCCAATCGGCGACGCTCATGATTCGCGCCCTGACAACCAAGGAAATCACTCCCGGGGATTGGCGACGGGTAGTGTTCCGAGAACTTGTGATCGGATTTCTCTTGGGTGGCTGTCTCGCGGTGATCGGCTACGGGGTGGGCTGCCTCATGGCGCCCACGATTTCCGATGCGCTCGTGTTGCCACTGACGATCGTGCTTGTGGTGACGTGCAGCACAATCGTAGGATCACTACTGCCCTTGTTATTCGAACACTTGGGCTTCGATCCGGCCCTGATGAGTACCCCGTTTATCGCCGGGATCAGCGATATTGTGGGGATCGTTCTCTATATGAATGTGGCGCGGTGGTTGCTTTAACTCGGCGAAACCGCAAGCGGGGACTAGACGTCCAAGGTCCCCTGCCCCACATACATTTGTAAAACTTGACTCTGGACTTTGATGGCTCGAATCAGTACCCAGATTTGATCACGGGTAAACTGCTCGGGATCCGAGGCGGCCAACTCTTCCAGGTCGTGCGTCATGGCGGCGTGTTGATCGGTGGCCGCTTGCAAGCGAAGCCCCATTTCGTTCCATGCGTCCCGTAGTTTTCGCTTGTCGTGCAGTTCATCGAGCCTTTTTTTGGAATCGTTCGAGAGCAATAAACATAACCGGGCCACATCTTGCGTGGATGCTTCGGGTTGTAAGCTCTGGATCAGACTGGCGAGTTCGTGACAGTGCATGACAAGGTCCCCGATGTTGAATCGCGGTAATATCTTCGGTGGCGGTGCCGCCTGATGCCTAGGTGTGAGCATCTGCGGCCCTGCCAAGTGCGGACTGGAGACCAGTTTCCGCAGGGGTGACAAGTTTGCCGGGCTAATGGAAACCGATTTCCATCCGCACGTCAGAAAAGTGTAGCTTACAAATTGCGTCCGGTGGGTTATCTTGGTAGTAGTTTCTTGTGAATAACTGGCTCCCGGAATGCCAGCGGCGAACTTCGTTTTTTTGATCGTGTCCACAAACCGAATGGTGGATTCGTTAAGATCGTCGCAATTCCACCCACCGAGATTTGACCCTCCTATTCGGAAAGTCCCTTGGATGCCAACCTTAGGTGTGAATATCGATCATGTGGCCACCGTGCGTCAGGCCCGCCTGACCAACGAACCGGACCCCGTGTGGGCCGCGACGTTGGCCGAGTTGGGAGGAGCCGACGGAATCACGCTCCATCTGCGCGAAGATCGTCGCCACATCCAAGAGCGCGACTTGCAGCTCTTGGGGCAGACAGTCGCCGTGAAACTCAATCTCGAGCTCGCCTGTAGCGAAGAGGTGTTAGCTATCGCCTGTCAGACGCGACCTCACCAGGCGACGCTTGTCCCCGAGCGCCGCGAAGAGGTAACGACCGAAGGGGGATTGGACGTGCGGGGAAATCCCGCGCGGGTGACCGAGGCAGTCAAGCGGCTCCAGGGGGCAGGGATCGTGGTGAGTCTGTTTCTCGACCCCGATCCGGCACAGATCGAGGCGGGGATCGCCACGGGTGCGACGGCCGTGGAACTTCACACGGGTGCCTACGCCCACGCCTCGGCATCGTTCGCCGGTGATGAGCAATTGCAGGTGCTGCGGGCCTCGGCCCAGGTAGTTCGCCAAGCCGGCATCACCCTGCACGCGGGTCACGGGCTGACCTATCGCAATGTTCGTCCGGTGGCAGAAATCCCAGAAATGTGTGAATTGAACATCGGTCACAGCATCGTATCGCGGGCGATTATGGTCGGCCTGGAACAGGCAGTACGCGACATGAAACGCCTTATCACGCTCTGAAGTGAGAGGGGGACTTGAACCGTCCTCCGCTGCGGACTGGTCGCTTAAGCGACCAGTCCACAAAGGGGGTGGTTGTCAGCCGCTGGGGGGGCGGGCTATCATGCGGAATCGTTGAATTCAGTGGGTATTTACAGGGAGGGATTTTTCCCAATGACGACCAAGGGAAACGCGTTTGCCGGGATGGCGGTGGCATTGGTGACTCCGCTCAAGAACGACGCCGTCGATTACGAGCGGTTCCGCGAACAGATTGAATTTCAAATAGCGGCAGGCACCAATTGCCTGTGTCCTGTCGGCACGACAGGGGAATCGCCGACCTTATCTCACGAAGAACATGAGCGGGTAATCGCCTTTGTGTGTGAAACCGTGGCGGGGCGCATCAAGGTGATGCCCGGCACTGGTTCCAATAGCACCGCCGAGGCCTTGCGTCTGACCCGCTCGGCAGAAAAAGCAGGTGCGGACGCTGCACTGCAAGTAGCTCCCTACTACAACAAACCCACGCAACAGGGGTTTTACGAACACTTTAAGTGCCTCGCCGAGCAAACGGGGCTGCCACAGTGCATCTACAACATCCCCGGGCGGACTGGGAAAAACATCGAGCCCGATACCATCATTCGGCTCGCGGAACTCGAAAATATCACGATGGTCAAGGAAGCGACCGGCTCGCTCGACCAAGCCTCGGCAATCTTGAGCAACACGAATCTGACTGTGCTCAGCGGCGACGACAGTTTGACGTTGCCGTTGATGGCGGTCGGGGCGAGTGGTGTTATCTCGGTAGTGGGGAACATTGTCCCACGGGACATGTTGGCCCTCATCGCGGCATTCAACTCCGGAAACATTGCCGAAGCTCAAGCTTGGCATTGCAAACTGTTTCCCCTGTGCCGCGACATGCTGGGTCTGTCGACCAATCCGATTCCGATCAAAGCTGCCATGAAAATGCTCGGCCGCGATACGGGGGACTTGCGCTTGCCGATGACCCCACTCACGAACACCGAAGAAGTGTCGCTGAGAAAAACACTCGCGAACTACGGGCTGCTGTAGGCGGAGGATTTCAGGACCAAGGTGTTGGTTCGGCTAGGGAGCCAATTGGAGATGCTCGCCCTAGCCGGAAGGCCACGCCTTCCGGGGAACGAGGCCCGCTCTAAGGTTTCTTGATCACAGGCTTGAACACCAAGCGTACAGGGGTTCCCAGGCGGGGAATTTGCTCGGTATTCGCCTCGAAAGTTAAACCGTCGTTGACCTGGCTACTCTCGACGGGAAGATCGAGCGTCGCGGTCGAAAAGTTTGAGACACACACCAGGTCGCCCGACTCGGCTTTGTAGTACTCTTGGCCCGTTTCTTCATCTTTCCAAAATCCGCTGCCGGCAAAAACCCAAGGGTGGGTCATCAATTTTCCTGTTTGCAGATCTTTGATCCAATCTTGGGCACGGGCTTGCTTCCGATTCTTTTCGGCATCTTGCCAACGGACCTCGATTTCGATCACGGTCCCCGCGGCAGGACGGAATTTGGGACGGAAACTGGCGGGGTGCCCGACTTCCGCCCCCACTGCCAGCAAAGCTGCGTGAATCGTCTGCGCCCGGGTGAAGAGGGCCACGACCGATTCGTGTTCCTTGGTTCCCACGGGACAAGCAAACATTTCGAGCATTCCCCGGCGGAGGGCCACGTAACCGTCGGCGTAAACCAGCTTCTCTTTGGTATCGACCCACACGACATCGGGCTTAGGAAGCGGCTTCGCACCCGGGGGAGCAGGGATTTTGGGCGGCAGCGGCTCACCCGTGACGGGGTCGAAATAGCTGTTGATAATCTTGATATCTTCTTGGATCGTGTCGGCTGATCTCGAATTCGCGCTGTCTGCTGGGGCCTCTTCCGCCGCCGCAGTCCAGGGCCAGAAAGTGGAATAGGCCCCTAAGCAAAGCACGACCGCGGCGAGTTTTTTCAGCATTTCGATCTCACGATACGAACAGAAATGATTGGGTGAGCACACAAGTCAACAAATTCGCTCAGGCCGTGAATTATAGCGATTATGCCGCGGGCCGTCTTGCGGAGAACTTCTCGGAAAAAACTCCACTCCCCCCGTGAATAGATGCCCTCGAAACCCTAGAATAGCGGCGGCAACTGGGCAATCCTTCCCCGCCTCGCGCTTCGACGCAATTTTTGAGAACCAGACTATGTCAACAATGATGGACTCCAAATCTAAGAAGAAGTCTAAGAGAGCTGAGGACTCGAGCGGAGCTGCGGAGAAACTCTCCTCGCTGGCCAATCGATCTGGCTTTTGGCGAGAGCCTGCTTCCCAGAAATCGGCGAAGAAAAAAGTGTCGTGGGAGTCTTGGCTCTTGACCGTCGGCAGACGCTCCACCAAGCGAAGCCTAAAGCAACTCTGTGATTCTGACGGGTCTCCCCTTCTGTGGGCGCTAAACATTACCAGCCTGTCCCCTTTGGCGACGGAACTGTTGGAGTTACTGACAAAGGATAACCCAACCAAGACAGTTACCAGCAAATCAACCGAGTTGCTCATGCGGTGGCTGGCTGGGACCGACTCGCAGCCCCAAAGTGTGAGCTTCGCTTTAGAATGTTTAGCAATCGCTCACCTGTTGCCGCGAAGCGCCCACCATGTCGAAACTCAGTTGTGGTGGTCGGGATTGGATGCCTTGTGGGAGATTGTGCAAAGCACCGGCTCTTGGCGGGTCGATGTCGAAGTTCCTGCCGAGCAGGCTTTAGCCCATCAAATCTTGGTCGGAGAAGTTCCTCTCACACTGGCTTATTTGATGCCGGAGATGCGACCGCTCTATCAACTGCGGAACCTTGCCCGAGGTGCCCTGGAAGAAGGCCTCGAAGAACTGCTCAACGGCGAAGGCCTGCCTCGGGCCGCTTATGTGACCGTTTTCCGGGGACTGCTGGCGAGTTGGACTCGCTGTCGGGCGATGGGTAGCCGCTTCAAACAGAATTGTTGGAACGGCAACACCGAAGAACAGTTTCGCAGTGCCGTGACAAAATCGCTCTGTTTGTCGTCCTCGTTGGGAACAACGCTCTTGGGGGACCCTACTTCACCCACCTGGGAAACAGATTTTTTGGCGACGATGTTGCGATTGGGAGGGAACGCCAACGACCGCACCTCGGCCTTCGACCTGCTCGACAAGAAACTCACCCAGAAGCTTGCCGGCAAGAGCGGCAAGGTGGTGGCGGAGACTTCCGACCTGTGCGAATGGGCGGGGCTGGCGATCTTGCGCACGGAATACCAGCGGACCGCTCCTGTGGTTGCCGTGGATTTTTCCGAGCCTGCAATGAGACTGGATGTATGGAATGGGCCCCATCGGCTCCTCCACGGAGCTT
>CALMBE010000334.1 GCA_937860165.1 uncultured Planctomycetaceae bacterium | reverse complement strand
CGCGATATTCGCCATCATCATGGTCGTCTACTTCCTCTTTATCTTTCGAGCGACAAAAGGCATCGGTCAGGCGATTATTTTTGCCTTGCCCGGAACGGGGCGGCTCATCCAGGAGATGGAGCTTGCGCGCTTCGGATATCTTTTAGGCACTCTGCTTACCGCCGGACTTTCGGCGACCAAGGCGCTTGATTCTATTTCCGGTGCGACCGACATGTTTTTCAAACTCGGCTTGGTGCATTAGTTTGGCGGGCTGCGGGGGCGCGCCACACAGAATGAGTGTTCGCTTACCGGCGCGGCATTTCTCTGCCAAATCCTCAAAAGCCTGAAGGCCGGTGGCGTCAATAGCTGTCATATTTCGCAATAGCAATAGGATGATTGGCGGCAGCACGTCCATGCACTCCATAACTTGCGCGATTTTTTCATTACCGCCAAACAGAAACGGACCGTGAATTCGGAACACAGCTACATAGTCAGGAATTGGCTTACCCTGCAGGATATGCAGCCAACCTTCCTCCACATATTGTTCTGTCACTCGCGTCACCGTCGTTGTGCCGGATACCTTGCGAATAAACAGCAGTGCGGCCAGCACGATCCCCGTTTCCACGGCCACCGTTAAGTCGGCGAATACCGTCAATGCAAATGTAATCGCCCAGACGCTAATGTCCGACCAACTGAGCTTGATCAGTTTCGGAATCTCATGCCACTCACCCATGTTGAACGAAACGACAAGAAGAATAGCCGCCAGAACGGAAAGCGGGATGAACTTGGCTAGCGGGGCTGCAAACACGAGCACACACAGCAGAGTAATTGCATGAATCATTCCCGCCACCGGTGTTTTTGCCCCGGACCGTATGTTTGTGGCGGTGCGAGCTATCGCCCCGGTGGCAGGAATGCCACCGAAAAATGGTGAAACCAAATTGGCAACACCTTGCGCCATAAGTTCGACGTTGGGATTGTGCTTGTCGCCGCTCATTCGATCCGCGACTACGGCAGATAGCAGCGATTCGATCGCACCCAGTAGTGCTATGGTCAACGCCGAAGGAAATAGAACTCCAATCATGCTCAAGTCGATGTGCGGTACAGCGAATGGAGGGAGCCCCGTTGGAAGACCACCAAAGCGTGTTCCGATTGTCTCGACGGAAAACTGGGTGACACCGACAAGAAACGTTCCAAATACCATCGCAACAATGTATGCGGGGATACGCTTCACGTACTTGCGAAACAGTATGATCACAACTATTGCCGCTGAAGCTAACATTGTCGCTCGCCAAGAAATCGAATCGATGTGGGTCGCTATTGCTTCCATTCGACCAACAAATTCGCCCGGAACTTTGTCGATTGTCAGCCCGAAGAACTCCTTGATTTGTGTGCTGGCAATTAAGACTGCAATGCCGTTGGTGAACCCAACAATGACGGGTCGCGGCATATATTTGACCGTCGACCCGAGCCCGGTGATTCCGAGCAGAAACAGTATCAATCCAGCCATCACTGTGCAAAGACAAAGACCGTCCATTCCGTACTTAGCGACGATACCATAGACAATCACAACGAAAGCGCCGGTCGGTCCTCCAATCTGTGTCGCTGAGCCGCCCAACGCTGAGATCAGAAAGCCAGCCACGATGGCTGTGTATATTCCAGCTTGCGGTGGCACGCCCGATGAGATGGCAAATGCCATCGCCAGAGGTAGCGCAACTAGTCCAACTGTGACACCGGCGAATAAGTCTACAGAGAAGTCCTGCCAAGTATACTTGCGTAGGTAAATTACGCTCTTGGGAAGCATGGAAGCCATAGGACCTACTCAGAGGTGGTTTCTAACCTCAAACACAACACTTTGGATGCTGAATTCGTAGCGTTTTGGGGCGACATTTTACCCTCCATGACAGGAGGATTGCAAAGTCACATTATTGTAGCAGGCACTCTCCGTGTGCCGTAGCAGCACTTGTGAAAGGCACAGCGTCTTGGCGGGACCGTGACGGCACACGGAGTGTGCCTACTACAATCTGACGGACTTTGCAGTTCTCCTGTGGTTTTTCGCAGGGTCAATTACTTTTTCAGGAAGAAAAGGGTTCGGGAGTTGTTCGACGCGGTCGATAGCTGGTCGCGTCAGTCGAAAGCTGCGAATCCTAGCACAGCACTTTGACAATTCAATCAATACAAAACACTAATCGATTCCATTATGCACTAATAATTTCCTGTTAGCGATCATCAGCGCAGATTAGCGGTCATTCCTGAATTCCTTCGTGCTTTGTGTGTTTTTCGTGGTTCAATTCTTCCCGCTCCGCTTACTGACGTGCGCGGCTCAAAACCCTGCCACCTATCACCAAACCGTATATCCGCTTCATTGCACTCGCACGGTCGGCACGCCGGTTACGGGGCGGATGGTGCGCAAGCGGCCTGTTGGTTGTGGGCGATTGAGCGTGACCGGCTGGGGGGAATCTGAGGAAGTGACATTCCCGGCGGTGTCGCGTGCTTCTAGCCGCACGTAAAACCGCTCTGGCACATGCCGTTCGATCCGCCAGGAATAGCTTCCCGAGTTTTCGAGCCCGGCGGCGATGGTCGACCAAGGACCACTTAGCGAACTGCCATAGAAAAGCGAGATCGGTCGCGTATCGAGATTGTCGTCATCGGCAGACCAGCGGATGGTCAGGTGATCGATTTGATTATTTTGGCCGGGCTCCACAGCCAAGAGCTTGGCCAGCGGGGGCTGTAAGTCGACGGCCACCACCAACTCTGGTTCTTCCCCCGCCTGCGGAGGAACGGCAGCGATGCCATTGGCACCATCGACTAAGATGCGAAACCCGTAGATTCCCGCTCCGCCGACCGTGGCCCGAATGGGACTGCGATTATCGGGATCGACGCCGAAGCTCTGCCAGGTGTTTCCACCATCTTCGGTACCCCACAGTTCCACCCTGGCAACTCCAAAGGAACTGACCGACTGGATGTCGTATTCGACATCGAATGTCCGGGAATTCACCACCAGGTTCTCACCTTCTCCCGTCGAGTTCCAATCCGACACGGTCGACGGATTGGCATTCGGAGTGTTCTCGGAATTCGGCTGCGAGTGCAGCAGATTGGGAGACCTAGGCCTCTCGAAGCTCGTGGAATCTGAGTTCTTCGGACCTTCGGCCCCATCGACGGCAAAGTGGGCTGGCGTACGGCGGGCTATGTGCCCTTCGGATTGATTTACGAAGGGATTAACAATATGCGAAGTTCCTGGATCGCCGCGACCCGCGCTGTGATTCGCAGCTCGGCTGGACGGTTGTTCGTTCGAGGCAGGCCAATCTTGTGCAGCGGGTTGCTCTGGAAATTGAAAAGGATCGCGGGAGTCGGCATTGTTAGACCCCGATGTGGATGTGAGATTCGGCGGAAGATTCGAGTCTCGTGAATCAGGAGTGCGGTCCGGCATCGTCAGCGCGGGTCCGGTCAACACAAGGCTTGTCTCAGACTGCCCTCGATGTCCAGCGCGATCGGCAATCGATCCGCGAAATCGAATTTCGCCAACGGAAGTGTTGGGCACCCAGGAAGTTCGCCCTGCGAGCATGCCAAGTTGGGAAGGCGCCGAGGATGCCAAACTCAAGTTGGTCCACAAGCCATCGCGGGGCCGAACTTCGAGCACCAGCGAATCGGACTGCAGATGGGCATCCGATGCCTCGTATTGCACCACCACCTCGCCACCGGGAGTCAGCGAGGCAGAGAGTTGTAGCTGAGGTTGTTGCGTATCGATCACCAATTGGAGCTGAGCATTGGGAACGGCAGGACCCAACGGGCGCCCCTGGGAATCGAGATGCCGTAATGCAAACCAATAAGTACCGTCCTCGGGGGCATGGTAACTGAAACCCTGGACATTTGGCTTGGCTGCCTGCAAGACGCTCCAGTCACTCGTTCCGGTGCGAGAAAGTAGCAATTGTACTTGGGAGACATCACCCGCGCCGGTGGCTTGGGGATTGATCTGATAAGGAATAAACAGCACCGGTTGTTGCCAATAAATCGGCGCAATCCCTTGCTGAGACATCGCCTCAGTTGTCATTCCCCAACAACTAATCTGTGCCAGTAGCAAACAGATCCCGAAGCCGCACCGCGGGCGAGTTGACGGTTCTGGCTGCAAAATTGAGGGTCGATTTTTAGGCATACCGGTTCTTGGATTGACTCGCAGAGGACCTGTAGACCAAGCCTACGGGAAGGCAAAAGCTCACGGCCCTATTGAGGATATCGGTGGTGCCGTAGGGAATGCTTGAAGTAGATGCAACAGCCACTCGTGTTACGTAGCTGGGGGGAAGGGAGCGAACTGGGCGAAGTTTTCCGGTCAAGTACTTTTTGTAGGGGGGATTCTGCTGGACTCTAGCTAGCAAAACGCCAATAATAGTTGAAAACGGGGAATGTCGGATGGGTCTGTTTGGCTTGACCAGGCGGCCGAGGGATGGGTCGCGGCACAATGAATGAGAAGTTAGAGTCGCTCGGTCAGGCCGCGTTGTTATTCGCGGTGGTTTTCGTGTTGGCAGCCGTTGGGATTGCGATCGTGCGCCGGGTGCGTGACTCTCGGAGCGATGATATCGGTGAAAGTAGCGAGATGATGACAAAGTTCCGCGATTTGCATGACCAGGGTGGTCTGAGCGACGAGGAATTCCGAACAATAAAGACTAAGCTAGCGGGCAAATTGAGATCGGAACTGGGCGACTCACCCAGGCCGACGGAAACACCGACGAAAGGAAATTAAAGATTCCTAAACCCTCGGCAAGTCCTGGAAATGTCCAGAAAAACGGCATCTTGCGACAGATTTGTGCGACTTTGTCGGCAAGGTGGAATGACGATGTGGGACCGGTAGAATCAATTAGCGGGGATCGGTGCACCTATCGCGGTTGTTCGGCCCTTCGAATTGCAAGTAAACCCCCCACCTGAGAAGTCCGATGAACGAGTCTCGTTAGAACTACGTATGGTACCACAGAATTAGTGCTCGGACTGACGGACATGGAAGCCCCGCCAGGCATGAAAGGTGCGACTCGCCGACTCAGTCGGAAAGTCGACTCCCACGAGCGACACCCCTGATGAACAGAGCGACCTCCCGGGCCGGTGATGCCCCGGGCCGGGAAGCATCCTTCGCGAGGAAACTTTCATGCCTACTGGCAAAGATTTGGGCGGACGCCGGGGAAGCACTTCTAAGAAAAATGCTTTCTGCTCGTTCTGCCGCAAAAGTTATCGAGACGTCGGACCGTTGGTCGAAGGGCCCGGCGATGTCTACATCTGCGGCGAGTGTATCGAGCTCTGCCAGTCGATTCTCGATCAGGAACGCAAACGGCGTGGTTCTGGCAAACAACTGTTTACCCAAGTTCCCAGCCCACGCGAGATCGTTACTGAGTTGGACGAATACGTCATCGGTCAAGAAGCCGCCAAACGCGTGCTGGCTGTGGCTGTCCATAGCCACTACAAGCGGCTGATGGCCGCCGAGGAAGAATCGGATGTCGAAATCGACAAGTCCAACATCCTGTTGGTAGGCCCCACAGGCTGCGGCAAGACCCTGTTGGCCCGAGCCACGGCGGGTGAGTGCAAGGCCGCGTTCCTCAATGTTGCGATCGACGAGATTCTCGACATGTGGTTTGGCGAGAGCGAGCGCAAGCTCGCGACGTTGTTCGAGAATGCCCGCCAGCACGCCCCAGCCGTGCTCTTCTTCGACGAGGTGGAGGCGATCGGCGGTAGCCGCCAACAGATGCGGCACAGTCCGGGTCGTACGCTCGTGAACCAGCTCTTGGCTCAACTCGATGGCGTCGTCGGCTCGAACGACCGCGTGCTGGTCATGGCCGCGACGAATGCGCCGTGGTCCGTCGACCCCGCGTTGAGAAGA
>CALMBE010000333.1 GCA_937860165.1 uncultured Planctomycetaceae bacterium | reverse complement strand
GGGGTCGACCATGAGTCGCTGCAAGAGCTCGGCATCGCGGTATTTGCGTTGCCAACTTTGTGCCCAACCCATGAAAAAGCGTTGGTCGCCCATCCAGCCTTCGATCACCGGGGGCTCGGCACCTTGGAGTGACAGGTGGTAAGCCTTATAGGCGATCGACATTCCCGACAGGTCGGCAATGTTCTCGCCGAGAGTGAGTTCGCCATTTACGGACTTTCCCTCGAGCGGCGCGTAGGAATTGAATTGCTTGACCAACTTCGCTGTTTGCTTGCGGAAGGCTGCGCGGTCGGCGTCGTTCCACCAATCTTTGAGATTGCCGTCGCCGTCGTATTTGCTGCCCTGGTCGTCGAAGGCATGGGAAATTTCATGGCCGATGACCGCGCCGATGCTGCCGTAGTTCACGGCATCGTCGGCGGTCAGATCGAAGAACGGGGGCTGGAGGATCGCGGCGGGAAAGACAATTTCGTTGAGACCCGGATTGTAGTAGGCGTTGACCATCTGCGGGGTCATGTGCCATTCCTCTCGGTCGACGGGCTTGCCGAGTTTGTCGATCATGCGCTGGTGTTCGACTTGAGCCGAGCGCATAAAGTTGCCCAAGAGATCGTCGGGCTCGATCACTAGCCGGGAGTAATCACGCCACTTGGTGGTGTGGCCGATTTTCGTGGCGATCTTGGCAAGTTTTTCTTGGGCCCGCTGCTTGGTGGTGGGGGTCATCCAATCGAGATCGTCGATGCTCTGGCGGTACGCGAGCAAGAGATTCTTGACCAATTCGTCCATGCGGGCCTGGGCTTCATGCGGAAAGTGCTGTGCGACATACAGTTCCCCGGCGGCATCGCCCAAGACGCCGAAACCTCGTTTGGGGGAAATCGCTTCAATGGCCCGTTTCCAACGGGGCTGCAATTCTGGCGTGCCGGCGAGGACCTTGCCGTAAAGCTCGAACTGGGCGTCGACGAACTCCGGAGTCAGGGCGCTGGCATAGGCGTTTATGAGTTGGTAGCGGAGATACTGCTGCCAAACAGGGAGCGGGGTCTCGACAATCAGTCGATCCACTTCGCGGAAGAAACTGGGCGTGCAGACATTGAGCTCCTGGATTTGGCTGGCACTCGCGGCAGAGAAAAACTCACTCCAAGGAACGCTCGGAGCCAGTTCGCTGAGTTGGGCGAGGGTGTGGAGATTATAGCGCTTTTCGGCATCGCGGAGTTCGGTCTTGGTCCATTGAAGCTCCGCAATTTTGGTTTCGAGGTCGAGAATCTCCGTGCCGACGTTTTCCCCGTGCGCAAAGTCGGCCAACTCGAACAACTTGCCGACATATTTCACCAGCGCCTCCCGGGCGGCCTGGTGCTCGGGGGTGTCGACCAGATAATAGTCGCGATCGGGGAGCGACGTGCCGGACTGAATGATTCCCGCCAGGTAGCGGGAGGAATCCTTGTCGTCTTGATCGACAAAGAATGCCAACGGGACTTCGACACCCAAAGCATTGAGGTGGCCGAAGTGCGCGATGAGCTCCTCGTGGGAAGTGAGTTTGTCGATAGTTGCCAGTTCGTCGCGGAGCGAATCGAGACCCCGTTTCTCGATGGTTGCTTCGTCCATGTAGCTGGTGTAGAAGTCGCCAATTTGTTGCTGGGGCGAACCCGCGGGAGAATCACCGGCGGCGGCTTGCTCGCAGATTTCCTTGATCGCGAGTTGGGCTTCGTCTTCCAAGACACTGAACGAGCCGTAGTTGGACTTATCGGCGGGGATGGGGGTGTGTTTGAGCCAGGTTCCGTTGACATGCAGAAACAGATTGTCCTGCGGGCGGACGGCGGGATCGAAGTTCTTGCGGTCGAATCCCGAGCGCAGCTCCTCCGCAAAGAGTGAATTTTCCATGCAAGCAAGCAACGCCAAAATCGTCAGCACACGCATCATCACCGGTATCTCCATTACCACTCGAAGGTTCGCGGAAAAAAGCAAGCAATGTATTCTAGGGCAGATCGTGAGATGGGACGAGGGGAGATTCTCACCGGTGTCTTCGCGATCTGTTAAAGTGGGTGCATGGAGCGGCAGGAACTTACACTTCAGATCAAACAGCAAGCTCAGGAACTGGGTTTCGAGTTGTGCGGAGTGTGCCCGGCAGTGAAGCCCACGGGGATGACGCGGCTCGAAGAGTGGCTTGCCGCAGGTTATGCGGGCGAGATGCACTATATTGCCAATCGCCACGAAGCATACCGCGACCCTGCCCATTTGCTTACTGGGGTCCGCAGCATCGTGATGTTGGGAACCCTATACGGCACGAGCCCCCCACGAGTGGCCGATTCGACCGAAGGTCGCGTGGCCCGCTACGCTTGGGGGGAAATAGATTACCACGATCTTGTTCGAGACCGATTGCACGCACTGGCCGACACGCTCCGGGAATTGGAGCCGACGGCAAACACACGAGGCGTAGTGGACACGGCTCCCTTGTTGGAACGCGAATTCGCGCAACTCGCGGGGCTGGGTTGGGTCGGAAAAAATACGCTGCTGTTGTCGAAAGACAAAGGGAGTTATTTTTTTCTGGCAGCGCTATTGACCGATGTCGAACTCGATTTCGACGCACCACACGTCGCGGATCACTGTGGAACCTGCACAGCGTGTCTGGACGCCTGTCCCACGGGTGCGTTTCCCCAGGCCTATGTGCTCGATGCCACGCGGTGCATCAGTTATCTGACAATCGAATTGCACGATGCGGTTCCCCGTGAACTGCGCAGCGGGATGGGGAACTGGGTATTCGGTTGCGACGTCTGCCAGGAGGTCTGCCCCTGGAATCGGGGTACCCCGGTCAGCGATGAACCAGCTTTTCAACCGTTGCCGGAAATGAATCCCCTGGAACTCGGTTCGCTCTTTGACATGGACGAAGCAGAGTTTCGCCACAGGTTTCGCGCGACCCCGCTGTGGCGGGCCCACCGGCGGGGACTGTTGCGAAGTGCAGCGATCGCGTTGGGTAATTCGCGCGACCCGGCTGCGATCGAGGCCCTCGCCAAGGGATTGAGGGATGTGGAACCCGTGGTCCGCGGGGCCGCGGCGTGGGCACTGAGCCAGTTCGACACTGAAATCACTGCCAGTCACTTGCGACAGCGACTCGTCTGCGAAACCGAGGAGTCGGTGCGCTGTGAAATCCAAGCTGCCTTGGGCAACGGTTGACTCTCGCTTGTCAGAACCGACAATATCTTCATGTCGCTAATTGCCAAAAAATTGCGGATCGGACACTTGGAACTTGATTTCCCCGTAGTTCAAGCTGCGCTGAGTGGCTACAGCGACACGGCGATGCGATTGATCGCGCGGCGGATGGGTGCCCCGTACACACTGTGCGAAGTGATGCTCGACAAATTGATTGTCGAAGTACGGCTGCGGCGCAAGACGCACCACCTAATGCATGTGGCCGACGAAGAACACCCCGTCGCAGGGCAACTGATGGGTGCCGATCCGGAGCAATTCGGCCCGGCTGCCCAGCGGCTCGTAGCGCAAGGGTTCGATGTGATCGACATCAATTTCGGTTGCCCGGTCAAAAAAGTCTTAGGGCGATGTCGAGGTGGGTTTCACCTGAGCCAACCGCCTGTCGCGCTCGAGATCGTCTCG